>JAGWBK010000058.1 GCA_021295915.1 Dehalococcoidia bacterium | reverse complement strand
GGTAGCACCACGTAGGCCATCAACACGACCACGATTCCGAGCGTGTCGCCGTCGCCATAGAGCATCGTGTACAGGTCCACGCTGTTGGCGATGTGGTGCAGGACGAAGCCAAGTCCGAGCAGGTAGGCAAGGGCATCGAAGAGCCGCCCTTCCTGCACCGCGCCATAGGCCGCGGACACGAGCATGAAGTGATGCACGATCAGGATGTACGACACCATGACGGTGCCGCCGGTCGCAGCTATGATCTTGTCCGCGAGCGCGGCGTTGAACGCCAGCGAGATAAGCACAATGAGTAGCGTCATCAGGGCGCATTGCCTCCCATGACCATGAAGAAGATCAGCACCAACTCGATTCCGGTGATGATCCAGACGATGTTCTCCTGCAGCAACTTGCCTAGCTTCGACTTGCCCGCAAAGCGCGCGAGCGTTCCGGCGTCGACGCATTCCTGCATCCACTGGTAGGTCTGGCGCTGCGGAACCTCCGTAAATGTAGAGACGGACGGTTTCAGGTCGAATACCTCGGCGTATGTCTCGATGTCGACGATGCGCTTCCCGGGCAGCAGGTCGAGATTGACGCCACCCTCGCGGGCACCGGACCGTCTCGTCGGGCCTGAGAAGTAGTCGCCGTCCTCAGCACCATCGATAAAAGCGAGGCGCGGAAGCCACAGGCGGAGCTGACCGGTGGTGTTCCATTCCTGCGTCTGGACCTTGCGCTCGAAGACGCGCACTTCCAGGTACGCCTTCTTGAACCGGTACGAGATCCAGATGCCCATGCCTATGAGCGCGGCGAAGAACGAAGAACCCAGCCCCGACAGAATGGACTCCGCGAGCGGATTGGTCTCAAGGGAGAGTCCGGTCTGAGCGGAGGCCCCGATGTACACAAAAATGGCGACCGCCACGACGATCGATGCGCAGCTACCAATGATGACCAGCGGTGCCTTGATCCCGAGATTGCCGAAGAACTGGTTATGCCGCTTGTACCGGCGGGCAACGACGTTCGGGTGCATAAGCGCGGAGTGTCGCCAACCGGCCATCCTTATGACCGGCGTCTCTGCGCGCGCCTCGGCCGCGTACTCCGCTGCGGTGTCCAGGGGCTTGAGCACCTTTTCCGGCGGGATCGCCTTTCCGTACCATGTGCGCTCCACGGGTACGGCCGGACGCGCTCGCCTGACTGGTCGCCGCTGCCTTACTGCGCCCTGCTGCGCCTTTGGCTTCTGGCTACGCCGCCGGAGTGCTCCTTTTCGAGCGGGCTGCGCCCTGGCCTTCTGTTTGCGTCCGCGCTTCTGAGGCTTGCCGGGTCCAGGTAACTTTATCGCAATGCCGCGGGGCTTCTGCTTTGTTCTAGTTGCCATCGTCCGGTTCCTCTTTCACCAGGTAGTCGGAGAGTCCGCGGAGCGTGGGCTGCGTGGGCACATCCTCCTCCACCTGCCCTACGACGACCGTGTTGACGCCAGACTGCGCGGCTTGCCTCTCTTCCGCCGCCTCCTGACCGTCGATGTAGGTGAGGTAGGCAAAGCCCAGAAAAGCGAGCGTGGCGATTGTCAGCACCGCGTACTTCCAGTGCGCTACCCTGTCGACCACGGTCTCCGAAGGCTTCCACTGCCCCTGAAAGGCCATCTTGTAGACGGTTGGCGCCACAAGGTTCATGACCCGGCTGGATTGATCCGGGGGTGGGGTATCGTGCCTGAGAATGAATGACGCTCCGGTCTTGATCGGCGTCTCGAATGGACTGTTGAACTCATACTCTGGGCTTGCATGCACAAGCTCCGTTGCGTACCGGCCCTTGTCCGATACGAGCATGCCCACTTCCTGTCTCATCCTTGGATCGAGTCGCGTATCGCCGTCATGCGTCATTACGACCAAGTCGTCGTTGCGTTCGCTACTCATGTGCGCCCCCCTGCGCGGCGGACATCAGCGAACGCGCCGGGTTCTGCCCCTCGTGCAGCCGCAAAATCTTCAGCATCTCAACGCGCCTCACGCCTTCAGTGGCCATGACAGTGAAGGCGCAGGTCGTTAGGAACGACAGAAGTACCTCCACTGCCAATGGGGGACTGCTCAGATAGGGCCTGGGCAAATCATCCAGTTGCAGATAAACGAGCACCGCTACGGCGAGCGCAAAGACCACCGGGTATGTGTGTCGTATCCGGCCCCAACCGAAAGCGAGGCCGCAGCCGTGAGCTTCTGCATGTCGCTGAAAGATCGTCGGCGCGTCGGAGAGTTCCTGTAGCCACTCGGACTGTGAGCAGTATCCACGGCTTTCATGCACCTCAATGCGTCTCCGTAGGAACAGCGACGCCAAGGCCTCAAACACCGCCAGCGAGAGAAATAGCGAAGGCAGTCCGGTATACGCCAGTGCTTCCCAAATGGAAAGGTTCATACCGGTAACGATGGCAAAGCCGCCCGCGATAATACTCACAAGCGCCAATCCATACCCCGTCCCATAAGTCAGGGTGAATACGTGTCTGTATCGCCATAATTGCGGCAGACCGCAGCCCTCGTGGGTCTGAGCGTGTTCACGGACGTCGTCGCCGGTGTCGTATGTCCTAGTGATCCAATCTCGTAGTTTTCGCACTTTCGAGTACCCCCTTGTTCATCTGCTCGCCCGCGCCTGCCATTCCGCCTATCAGCCCACCGAGGAACCTCTTGGGCATAAGCCATAAGGCGAGCGCGACGCCTACTATCGGGATCCAGTGCCTGATGCGCGGCTTCTTTGTGGTCCATTCCGATTTGTTCGGTGCGGTCATGGTCTCTTCCTCCGGGTATGTTCCTGTTCGTGTCGGTATGGGATAGGGCCGAATGTCTTCCGTATTTATTGCCTCGCCCTGGAAGCCCTCTTCGATCTCCCGTATCCAGTCGGCAGGCGGGGCCCCCGTATCGATGTCCGTATCATCAAGTGGTACTGACCCGGCATCCTGCCCGTCTCGCCGGTCGGCGGCTGGCTCGGCCCTTACCCTGAAGTGCGCCTTTAAGTGCCTGCGTCTCATGAACCCATGGGAGTCCATGCGAAACACCCGCAGGCAGTAGCGTTCGACGTCCTCGTCTTCGTAGTCCTCACCCATCGCCTGTAGCCGTGCGGCAAGCGACTGGTAGTGAAAGAACTTGTGAGGGCGCCAGCCTCTGGCGATCAGCTTTGCGACCGATTCGAGAAATCGGCGGTCTTCGTCCATCCATTGCACTGTCTTTACCACTGCGGCCTCCGGTTAGTTCTGCTTTGACTCCGCTCGCCGGAACGGTCTGCCATCAGGCCGATAGGGTGCGGCTGACTGTCTGATCTCGGTTGCGAACCAGTCTGGTTCCTCTCGGTCTTGGTGGCCTATCCAGCTGGACAAGGTCATGCTTGCAACGCCAAGCAGCATCAGCAGTGGCAGTGCGCCAAGCACGATCTTGGCTATCGGTTCCAATGTCTCCGGAGTGATGGCCATGTCAATTTCTCCGCTGTGTCTTGTGTGGCGTTTTCACCCGTAGCCCGGCAACGCCATATCGTCGCGCCTGTTACCGCAACTCCGTGCCGTTCGCCTCTTCCTCGTGCCTTCTCATCAGTTCTTCAAGGTCTTCGTCCGACAGAATGGGGCCGTCCGACTGCGCACCGGCATAAAGCGTCAGATAGTGCTCTTCAAAGTCGCGAGACTCCGCATCCGGGTCGGCCGAAGTCTTCATAGCGCTCGCCTGGCGCCTGAGCCGATTTGCATACGCCTGAAACATACGCATCTCGCCGCCCTTTTCCACCTCGTCCGCCAAGCCGTCAAGGTAGATCCCGAATGCTCTGCGCACATCCGCGTCAAGGTCGTGCTCCAGTTCTATGCCGACCGCATCGACGAGCATGATCTTGGCGAGGTCCTCCCGCTGCGCCCTCTGATCGGGGTCGGCTAGGCTTGCCGCCGATTGCGCGAGCCTGAGAGCTGTACCGCGCAGTGAGGCCGCAGATTGCAGGGCGTCCTTTGGGTTCATCGTCAGGTCAGTCATCAGTCATTCCTCCTAGAAGTTTTCTTCACCAAAGTCGTATTCGCCGTTGTTGCCTCCGCGGTTGGAGCGCCACATTGACTGCAGGCCGCGCTGGTCCTTCTGGGACTGTCCGGTTACGGTGTCGAGCAGACGGGCTATCACCGCCTGGAAGTGACGCCTTCGCGTGTTCGTCTCGGTGGATTTGGCGATTGCGTGGGCTTCCTGCAGGAAGTACGGCATTTCGTCAAGGACGGTGGTGTAGTCGGCTTCTCCGGCGGCTACGCGCCGCTTGGCGTCGGTGTAGTCCTGGAAATGCCCCTCGGCCTTGTCCTTCTCCATAGAGGCGTGAATGTAAGCAAGCCGGTTCCGACGCTCTTTGATAAGGTCTTCCAGGCGGCTCGCGCGGTCTTCGGCCGGTAGCGTCTGGATGTAGATCAGCGTCGTGCGCACCATGGCGTCGAAAGCGTCGACATCCAACTCGCTGTCGCTGCCGTTCTTGTATTTCAGCAGTATGCTGATCTCGTCGTTGAGCGATTCGACAATCGCCATTCGGTTGTTGACGAAAGCGTGGAACTGACGCCGGCCAAGTGCGACCAGCTGCACAAGAAGGTCGCGCACGTCCGCGTCCTCGATCACGGCTGACGGGAAGAAGTCGTCCGGCGTCTGCATGTGTTCGGACATCACGAACCGGAGCACACCGGTCCAGTCCGCATAAGGCGACTTATCGGCATCGCCCGTGATCCCGTCGACGCGCCACATCGCCGTTGCGTCGACAAAGTCCTTGTCGATGCGGGATTCGTAGTTCCTGATCTCATCCGGCGAAAGCGGAGAGGCCGGCACCAAGTCAGTGCTTTCGGACGTCTCGACCTTGATTGCCCTCTCTTCAACTTCAGGCATCAGCGTCATGTCTTATCCGTCCTTGTGCGGTTGCGAAACCGCGGTGTATGGTAACGAAAGAGGCGACTGTCTCTGTCGCCATTTAGGTCATAATAAAGGCACGGACGCGAAATTGAGCAAAAGTTTAACAGTCGTTAAAACAGGGGCGATATGATCCAGAGAATCGCGGGCGCACTGTTCCTTCTGAGCACCGGCGTCGTGCTGATTGGGCTGACCTGGGGCCTGGCCGACAACGTCGCCGTCTACCAGGATCCAGACGGCTACTGCGAACTTGAGAGCGGTGAGGCACTAGGCAGGCTGGAGGACAGGCGCAATGCTACGGATTCGGACGGCGACGGCAGACCGGAGTACATCTACGTGCGGCTGGGACGCTACGACGTATCAAATGAACTGCCGTCCGGTGCGTCGGCGACAGCGACACCGTACACGGCATGCCGCCTCGTAATATCTCCGCCTGATCCGGCCGCTCCCGGTCAGGAGTTCTTTGCCGACATAGACGCCGACTCCGACAGCAAGCCCGCGGCGACTGTCGTTGTCATATACGACAATGCCGGGAACGTCTCGTTTCAGTGCAGCACAGGCGGACAAGTCGATACGGCCGACTCTGACTCTCCGTGCGACCCGGACCCGGCGACCGACGACAGAACCGTGACCTACGGCGACTATGGCGTCAGCGACGCCACGCTTGCCGACATGCCGGTGATCAATGCCCGGGTTGAGAATGCCAGCTGGAAGGAGCAGCCTGATATGTTCGACTCAGTCACCCCACAGGGACGGCTGATCAGCCAGTCGGTGGAGTTGTACGGAATCCTGGTGTTCGTGGGAGTAGGCGGCATCGGCCTGAGCTATTTCTTCAGGCGCAGAAGGCAGGGGTGAAGGTTCCGGTGGCAATGGCATCTCAGCGACATATAGTGTACAATGGTCTTACCATTGCATTACCAAAGGTCACAGAGGGTTGCCATGAGAGTCAGACATAGATATGCCTTCAAGAAATACCATGAGTTCAGGACACCGACCGGCAAGGGTATCACGGTTCTTGAACCTTGTGTCAGGTCGCACGAGACGGGCGAAGCTACCGGTGCCTGCACTTCCGTCAGGGTTACGACCTACTCGGAGGGGCGCGAGCGAGACCAGCGGCTTGTCGATGCGTCCGACCTAGCGGAATGGGTAAAACTTTAGCAATGGAGTAGGAGAATGGTCTGTTTTGTGTGCAGCAAGCCTATCGAGCCTTCAGACGAGCACGGCAAGTTGCTACTGCCGGCTGCGGTGCTCAATGACCGGGATGCGTCAAGGTACGTTTTCTGCTACCGGCATTCTGAACTGATGCTCGCTCACGTAGAAGAGGCCAAAGAACTGCATAGGTTTGGAGAGAAGCTAGACAGTAGACCCTAATGGTTTTCTTGAGACATGAATGACATCAGGCTACCGGTCAGAATCCAGCGGTCCCGCCGCAAGGGATGGCGGCAACCGGCGAACACGCTCTACTGCGGACGCCCATCCGAGTGGGCCAATCCGTTCGTCATAGGAGACGGCTATACCCGCGAGAGTTCGCTTGCGGCATTCAGGCGCGCATTCTGGTCGAAGCAGCTGTCGATAACCCCCAAGAAGGCGTACAAGAAGCTACGCCGCTACGCCTACCTGTCCTGCTGGTGCGGCCTCGATGAAGAGTGCCACGTCGACGAGATCATCGAGGCTATCCGGGTGCGCCACGAGCGCAAGGGGGCTATCTGCCTGCACTGTCCGCACCGGCTCAGGAACCACTACACGATCAAACTTGAAAACGAGGCCGGTAAGGTCGATACGCTGGGCGCGGCCTGCGCCTTCTGCAACACGGACGATCCGGACGATCCGGAAAAAGACGCCCTCTGCCTGGCGCTCAAATTGTAGCCGGCTGCCTTTGGCTGACCTAGGGACTAGGATTGACAGGCGTCGCTATGTCCGCCCGCAGATAGACCGGCTTAGTGACGCAAGGGCCGCTGCGAATCTGCTGTAGCCGCTGCTCCAGCGGCCCGACTCTCCCCTACGGCGCACCGCCGCCTCACTTGACCATGTTTAGCCTTTCGCGCTCGCCTCTCTCCCAATCCTCTACGCAGGCCTGCTTGTCGCACGACCTTGTAAAGCCCCCGAACGCTCCGAAGCGTTCCTCGCGTCTTATGATCCGTGAAGGCGTTGCGTTGTTTGGGAAGGGGCGCGGTTCGCGGCGGGCAAGGTCTTCGGCATCAAGCCTCCAGATGTGCCAGTGCTTCAAGCTGCCACCGGATAGTGCTCGTGCTTGGCGATCCAGAAGACTATGCCTTCGTCACTTCGCCAGGAGGCGTTCGTCAGGTACATCTCCACCTCTTCCAAGGTTGCGAACGGGGGCGACACGGTCTTGTGCGACTGCGTCTGCCGGTCAAAGCGCGTCAGCCATTCGACGTGATAGTGCGGTGTGTTCAGTGCCGTGGTGAATGCGTTGCACTGTGCCAGTGTCCGTATCGGCTTGTGCCAGATCGCATCGGTGTCGCCAGACTTTCCACTGGAAAGTGTCTGAGCGGGTTCGCCCGAGTTTCCACTGGAAAGTGCCTCACGTTCCGCCGACCAGGGTAGGTCTTCGTCAGCCCTGCCAATCTCAGGCGCCATCGGGTCAAAGCCCGAACCGTCATGCTCGTCGCCCAGACCGTCATAGTCGCTACCTTGCGATGGTGACGGCGAGTCTTCGTAATGTGCGGCCGCGGGTTCGGGCTGCACCGCAAACAAGGCCCGTCTCTCAGAGTTCTCACGGTCTTGCTCGGTGTCCCAAGCCAAGGCGTTGCACGTCCAGACGTCCTCGTAGTGCTCGATGGTGAATGAGTGAATGTTGTCCGCGTACTCGGCTTCAAATGCGTCTACGTCGAAAAGAGGTTCGGCATGGAAGCAGTCCGGGTAGACTATCCAATCGCGTCCGCCAGCGCGTAGCCTCCGCCAAGTGTCCCGAAAACTGCCAAGTATGAGGTCGATTGCGTGGTCAATCCTGCTTCGATTCAGTTGCTCGCCCTGCCCTTCAAGGTATGAGACGACAGCCTCAAGCTCCCGCTCGTGTACGTGCGTCGCGTGTACAAAGGGCAGCAGAAGCCTTGCGTTCGTCCATGCGAGTCTGCCGTCCTGGATAAGCGCGTGAACGGAGTCCGGCATCCTGAGTATCCGCAATCTCTGACTGACGTTCGCCGGGCTGACCCCTAGCATCTGCGCGACGTTCTGCTGCGCGAGACCCAAATCTATTGCATGCCTGATCGCGCGCGTCTCGTCCATCCAGGGCAGGGGTTCACGCAGCGCATTCTCCGATAGCGAAGCCCGCATCAGTGCGATGTCCGACATCTCCCGTACTATCGCAGGAATGCGCGTGGTCTGACCGTCCGCAAAGTACAGGTTGATAATCGCGGGGTTCGGCGTTGCACTCCCCTTGGTGTCCGTCCTCCACCTGAGCGCGTGGAGCTTGTGGAAGGCGAGTATCCTCAGCTGCCCGTAGGCCGTCTCAAAGCGGCCTCCCGCAGGCCGCACCCGAATCGGCTGTTCAAGTCCGCTTGCGAATATGCTGTCTGCTATCGAACACACGGCCTCGTCTCTGACGGTCAGGCGAGGCTCGTGTGGGTTGGGGTCTATGAGCGTTATGTCTATGAGTTGGATGGTTTCCGGTAACATCATTTCCTCCCGGCTCTGGTCGTAGCACTCCGTCTCGCTTGACAATTTCACAAACATCTGCTTATCTCGTTACAGAGTGTCGCAATCCTAACTTGCTGTCATAAAGGTGTCAAGATGTCATAATGATGCCTTTAACACGCTGGTGCTACACTTGTTCTGAACCTGATTTTGGAGGCGTAATATGCACGAGCAAGATGGCGTCAAGTCATCGGATATAAAGGACCTGATCGACGAAACCGGCAAGTGGGGGCGCCAGGTCGACCTCGCGGGTATGGAATACTTCAGCGTGGTGATCGATCCGGTGGACGCGGTGGAGTACACGGTGGGCGGTATCTGTGGGCTTATGCAGATGCCGGTCGACCAACTTACCGAGACCCTGTTTGAGCACCAGAATGAAATCCCTTGGTTCAGGCCGATGTATGTGCTCTGGGGGCAGGCGGTCAGCGTCTACGACGACGATGACCTGGTCGGGATACGCTGCACTATCATGGGCTACAGATAGTCCTGCACATTACAGGACACCGGCATATCGTGTATGGCAGGCCGAGGCTACCGCTACGGCCTGTTTTGGTCTGAGACGAAAGAGGGACAAGCTGTGGCAATTCACCGCGAATACACCTGGGAACTGGAGTGTCCGGCTTGCGGACAAGAGTACAGGTGGGGTATGGCCAAAGAGGACCACGAGCATTACGCGGCCCGGTTCGCCGTTCACGAGATCGGCATGTACATGGCGAGTTGGCACATCTGTAAGGGCTGCGCCGGGCGCATGGAACTCCGCAAGGCGATGTCGGAATACGGCGTAGTCACAATGGGCTATGTCGATATGCAGGCGACCGAAGTCTAGGTCGATATGAAATACCCGGTCGAGTTCACGCCTCCGGTAGCGAGTACACCGACGGCGGTCCCTTGGTGGTTCTCGGAATAGTGGTTTTTCAGCAAAGCGCAATAGACCTTAATTGAAAAGCAGAACAGATCCCGAGACTGACATGACCACGGACAGAGAAGACATCGAAGGCACTACCGCCGAAGACGAGCAGGGCGACGTCGGAGACGAAAGCCCCACCGATCCGGTTACTGTCGACGCAGAAGCGCGCGTTGTGGAACCGACGACGATTACTACGACGAGGAACCAGCGTCAGGTATCTACATAGGCGGCTTGTTCCTGTCGCTGAAGTTGAGTATCGTCTTGATCCTTGTGGTGCTGGCTGCGGGCGTACTGCTCGCCATTGCGATGTGCTCACCCGCGCCCGTGCCGGCAGAAGTGCCGCCGGAACCAACGAGTACGCCACAACCTACCGCCGCGCCTGCGCCCGAGGTCGTGGAAGTGCCGGAGGAAGAAGCCACTGACGGCAGTGCCCCGGTTGGCTTTACGATCGACCTGCAGTCGCTTGCAAACGACCTGCAGCAGTACCTTCCGTTCGACCAGGCAAATGGGCAGGAAGTTCCGCCTGAAGACGTTGTCGAAGCGGTACTCGCGGCCCTGCCGACTCCTGAACCAACGAGTACGCCCGAGCCTACGGCCACTCCGGTGCCTACGGCTGCGCCGAATATCAACGCGATTGCCCTTGCCGTGCTCGACGTTCTGCCGACAGCGGAACCCCCAACCACTCCGGAACCTGCGGCCACCCCGGACATCGACGCCGTAGTCTCCGCGGTGCTTGCGGCACTGCCGCCTACGCCCACACCCGTGCCGACCATTGACGTCGACCTGATAATCGAAGAGGCGGTGTTCGAGGCACTGGACCAACTCCCGCCGTCGCCAACGCCGATCTCGCTTTCGGCCTTTTCTGCAATCCTTACGCCGACGCCGACCTCCACACCCGAACGGGACCGGTGCGACATCCTGGAACCCGGCGCTGACCTGTCGCTCTGTGACTTCGAGGACAAGGACCTGCGAAACGTCGACCTTCGCAACGCGAACCTGGATCGCGCGGTGTTCAACGATGCGAACCTCAGAAGCGCCAACTTCTCGGGCGCGATACTGCGCCGCGCCAAGTTCCGCAACGCCGACCTCAGACGGGCCGACTTCACGGACGCAGAACTCTACGCCGCAAGGTTCGATGATGCCGACCTCAGAGACGCCGACTTCTCCCACGCAGACCTGTCGGAAGCCAACCTCAAGGACGCGAATGTGAGTGGCGCGGAGTGGCAAGGCGCTCAGTGGGACGATACGGACTGTCCGGACGGCACCAACTCCGACGACGACCAGAACGACGGCAAGTGCTTCAGGTAGGTTCTCGGATGCAATCACATATCACCCGTGGCAAAACGAGCCTTCTTTCGTTCTGTGGCGACCGGGACGCAGTCTTCGTCGTGACTCTGGCCAAATACGAACACGACTACCGCAGAGCTAAGACCGGTAAGTACAGGCCTGAACTCTGCCCTGTCTGCGAGCAGGTCGCGCTGAAGCTGCTACGCCTTCCACACCCGAGATCGCTCAGGTGCTTCTACTGTCCGCATCCACTGTCGGAGCATCGCACAGTCCCGGACGGCGCAATGCTCTTTACCGGATGCCTCGGCTGTCCGCGCACCAAAGTCCTGCAGCCGGACGGCAAGGTCAAACAGTTTGGCGGGGTCTGCCTGGTTCTGAATCCGGAGGGCAACGAACTTGCTGAAAAGATCGTGTCGGGGCAGGTTCTAAGGTTCAATGGCATCAAGTTAGCCTCTATGGGCGCGCCCAGTGCCCCCAGATAGCCTTTTCTGCCTTCAGACGGGGATTTACCAAAACACACCTGAAAACGCGGTCTGCGGCGATTCTGGTAGGCTTTGATCATATTCTGAGCGCTTGGTCAGGCCGGAGGCACAAGATTGATGAGAAGAGCGTGGAAAGCCATATCCGACTATGTCTCGGACCTTGAGCGCGAAGACGACGAAAGGGGCGAACCCGCTGTCGACGATACCAGCGACATGCCCCATATCCGGCTACTTGACTTCGAGCGTGACGAGGACAGGCTTTTCGACTTTGGGGAACCGGTCATGGAGTACCTGCGGACAAAGCGGCGCGCTGGCGCGCTACCGAAAGCCCAGCGCCATTGCCTTATCCTGCTGGATCTCCCGTGTTTCAGCGAGGGAGATGCGGAGCTTGAGCGTCTGCTTCGCCGCATCCTTCTTGCGCGTAATTCGCCGTCTATGGGCACCAAGGCATACGCCGAGATGGTCAATCACCTGTACCGACTGGTCGAATTGGCCCCAAGGCCCGGGCCGGAACCGGACACGCAATGATCATCGATAACGAGCAGTGCGCCCGATGCGGCCGGTTCGTCGATACCACCGACTTGAGCGACGCCGTCAGACAGCGGGAAGCGGAGCGGTCGATCCCGGCCGTTGTGATCGAGCGCGTCTGCCCGGACTGCTACACCGTGCAGGACCGCCGCAACGCCGTAATGCTACCGGATCATCCCCACGCCGGCGGACGCTGCGAGTGCCACCAGATCGCAATGCGACAGATGCGGACGGGCCTGTAGGGGCTCCGGTTCGTAACTGGATAAGTCCGCAGCACTTTCCAGTGGAAAGTCCGGCGTCTGCAACAATGACTACGGAGACAGGAACATGACGAAGAGGGACTGGTGGGTCGCCGGGTTCTGGCTGATCACTTTCCTGATGAGCATCAATGTCTTATGGGAATTGCACTCAGACGAGGCCGGTTTCTTTCTCTATGGGTACGGCTGGGGACGTGTGCTGATGCTGCTCAGTGGACTTTTGGCGTTGGTATGGTCGACGACGACCTTGACAGTGATCGGGTGGGATATCGCGCACCGGAAGGAAACCAAGCGATGCGGAGGGCTGAAATGAAGAGATACCTGATAGACATAGCGGAGGGCGTACTTGTGCTATTGATCGTTGCGCCCGTGCTCTTCATCGTCGGAGGGCGCGGCTTAATCCTGGCCAACGACGTCTACATCCGGCTGGGTCTCGTACACTGCTACCAGGACGCGCGTCACTTCTCCCTTGTATTCCTCATAGACGCGGACGGCGAACTGGCCACCCGCACGAGGCAGTCCGTCCCTGCAAACTGCAGCGCGCCCATAGGCTTTGTCGGCGGAATACCGGAGGGCTTTGCCGTGGTCGGCGAGGGCAGCGACCTGCCGCTGGACGGTTACGTCACGGACTCGGGGCAGTTCGTCCTGCAGGACGCAGTTCCGATTACGCCGGCGCTCAGTGGCCTGAGCGCGCGCGTCTACCAGATAGCCTATTCGCTGTTGTTTGCGCCGCTTGCCCTTCTGTCCCTTATCGCCGCGGTGCTGCACATCGCCGTCTGGATCACGCTACAGAAGCCTGAACGCCTGAGCCTTTCGGCTTATCCTTTCGTCCGGCTGGTTTTCCCGATTGCGCTGGCCTACGCGGTCGTCATTTCGGGCATAAGGAATCTTGACGAGGGACATGTCGTCGACGCGCTTGTTTTCCTCGCGCTCGCGCCCCTGGCGTCCTATGGAATCGTTGTGCTGGAGTTCCGAGCGGCATGGCGCAAGTGGCGCGGCCGCAATACTCCGCCCGATATGCCGGAGGTCGTATCTGACGGGAGTGTGGCACCAAGTAGTCCCTAGCACCAGTTCCTCAACCGTCACGAACGAAGAGGCTACCGTTCGGTAGCCTCTTTTCTTCTGGACAGAAAGAAAGCCCCCGGCAATGCCGGGGGCCGTGGCTTCGGGTGGAGGAGGTCGACTACATCATCGCGCCAGAACGCGCCTCGTTGAAGGTGCTGTATGCGCTCATGCCCTGCTTGCCGAACATGACAAGGAGGCCTGCGCAGAAGATCACC
>JAGWBK010000057.1 GCA_021295915.1 Dehalococcoidia bacterium | reverse complement strand
GACTTCGACCCCAACGACTACCACTACTGACCACACAAATAGAGTCCCCTCTCCCTGCTTCGCGAGTGACTCTCTCAATTCTGTCAATTCGGCCGCATTCTTGAGAGGCTGAGCGACGCCCTGATATGGTAATTGTCATACTTGGCAGCGCAATCCCAGAAGGAGTGGGCAATGACAACCGTGCCGGAATTGCAGGAGGCCATACTGGGTCTGTCCGAGTCCGACTATTCCGAGCTGCGTCGCTGGCTGCTCGACCAAGACTGGGAACAGTGGGAGCAGGAGTTTGACGAGGACGTAAGGGCTGGCAAACTGGATGCCCTGGCGGCTGAGGCATTGGAAGCCAAAGCACGAGGCGACCTGAAGGACCTGTAGTTGCACAGGACAAACCCTCACTTCTGGCGGCGTTTTGAGGAACTGCCTCCCGCAGTGCAACGGATAGCCCACCGGAACTTCGAGCTGCTGAAGTCGAACCCCAGGCATCCGTCCTTGAGGTTCAGAAACGTCGGACGCTACTGGTCTGCGCGAGTGGGCGCTGCCCACAGGGCGGTGGCACTCAGAGACGGCGGCGACTTCATTTGGTTCTGGGTCGGCGACCATGACGAGTACATACGGGTCATCCGTGGGTAGCCAAATCAGGGCAATCACAGAAATCCGACTAATCCCGGTTCAGACATTTCGTGCCCATTCGTGACCTTCGTGGATAGACTTCGCACCCTCTTCACTGTGCCATGCTCGAAAATCGAGTTGACTGACGTTTAGCCACATTACTAAAATAGTGCTGTTGTCCAAGAGGTTTGCATATTGGCTAACTACGCTATTGTCCACACAGGCGGGAAACAGTACAGGGTATCCACCGGAGACACCATCCGCGTGGAGTCGATACCCGGCGACATAGGCGACACGGTCGAGTTGACCGATGTCCGCATGTTGTCGCAGGAGGGGCAGGTAACGATCGGGACCCCGACCGTGGACGGCGCTCGCGTCGTCACCGAGATTTCGGACAGCGGTAAGAGGAAGAAGATCGTCGTCTTCAAGTACAAGCCCAAGGTGCGCTATCGCAGGAAGAAGGGACACCGTCAGCACTTCACTGACCTGACCGTGACCGACATCCTGGCGAATGACGCCGCCGAAGCAGAATTCGAAGAGGATCCGGACGAGTAGAGGCAGGTTGTAAACCAGCCCCTACCCAAACTACGGAGGTCTAGCATGGCACACAAGAAGGGCGGCGGAAGCACCCGAAACGGTCGAGATAGCAATTCCAAGCGTCTCGGCGTCAAGCGCTACGACAACGAGATGGTGCGCGCGGGCACGATAATAGTCCGCCAGCGCGGCACTCGGATCCACCCCGGCAACAACGTCGGCGTCGGGAAGGACCACACCCTGTTCTCGCTGGTCGACGGCTCGGTAAAGTTCGAGTTCGCGCGCCAGGGCCGCAAGGTCGCCAGCGTCTACCCGGCGGGAGTCTAGTCCTCCGGCCCCGAGTCCTTCGACAAGCTCAGAACCTGTCCCGGACGCGATCCGGGAACAGACGTTTACGTATCGTTCAGCTTGGGAGAGAGTAGAAAAGATGAAGACCGGAATACACCCGGAATACTACGCTGAGGCAACGGTCATCTGCAGTTGCGGCCACAGCTACGTGACAGGGGCGACCAAGCCTGAACTGCGGATCGAGATCTGCTCGAACTGCCACCCGTTCTTCACCGGTGAGCAGCGCATCGTCGACACCGAGGGTCGCGTCGAGCGACTCATGCGCAGGTTCAACCTCCAGGACCAGCAGTAGTACCCAAACAACCCGAAGAGGACGAAGGGGTGGGACCAAAAGTCTCACCCCTTTTCTTTTGTGAACGCATGACCACGCAGAACAGACCCACATACGGCGGACAGGCGGTACTGGAAGGGGTGATGATCCGCGGTCAGACGCACATGGCTGTCGCCGTGCGGCGTCCGAACGGCGCAATCGCGACTCACCTCAGACCGCTCAGCACGCTCTACACAGGCACGCTCAGGCGCATGCCGCTGGTCAGGGGAGTGATCACACTGGTCGAGACGCTCAGCCTGGGGATGAGGGCGCTCAGCTACTCGTCCAGCGTCAGCCTGGAAGACCCCGAGGCCGACCCGGACTCAGAGGTCGAGTCCGAGGAGCTCAGCAAGGGCGCGCTGGCGAGCATGCTGCTGATCTCGTTCGGGTTCGCGATCCTGCTGTTCTTCCTGCTGCCCCTGTTCGCGAGCCGCCCGCTGGAGGGCATGTTCGGCAACGACATACTGTCGAACGTCGCAGAGGGCGCGATCCGGCTGGTCGTGTTCGTCGCCTACATCTGGGTGATCGGAAGGATGCCCGAGATCAGGCGGGTGTTCATGTACCACGGCGCGGAACACATGACGGTCCACGCACAGGAGCGCGGAGATCCGCTGGTGGCCGAGGAGATCAGGAAGTACTCGCCGGCACACCCACGATGCGGCACGGCGTTCCTGCTAACGGTCATGGTGGTGGCGATACTGGTGTTCGTGTTCGTGCCTAGGGAGCCGCTGTGGTGGCTGATAACGTCCCGGATCGTGTTCATTCCACTGATAGCCGCAGTCGCCTACGAGGTGATCCGTCTGAGCGGAAGGTACGAGGACAACCCGCTGGTACGGCTGATCAGCACACCCAACCTGCTGCTGCAAAAGCTCACCACCCGCTGGCCCGACGACGACCAGATAGAGGTGGCGGTGGCTGCGATGGAGACTGCGCTCGAGGCGGACAGAGAGGCTGTGTCTTAGTCTTCCAGGCTGGGTTGGATGCTAGGTTTCACCCTCACCCCAGCCCTCTCCCCCAGGGAGAGGGGGCCGTTGGCTGGTGTTCATGCCTGTCCGTGTACCCTTACATACCCCTGTAAGCCCTTAAGGAGAGGGGGCCCGTCGAGCTGGTAGTGATGCCTGTTCGTGTACCCCTACATACCCCTCTCAGCTCATCAATGGAGAAGGGGCACATGACCGAAGGTTGCGATGTAGGGGCGGTTCGCGAACCGCCCCTACCCCCGCCGCTCTCTCAGCTCTGACCAGACCTGCTCGGGTCGGACCCCTGAGGCGGACATCATTACGAGGCAGTGGTAGAGAAGGTCGGCCATCTCTGACGCCACAGCGTCGCCGTCTTGCTTAGCACCGGCCAGCGCTGTCTCACCGGCCTCTTCGATCACCTTCTGGGCGATGCGATCGGAGCCACCCTGGAACAGGCTCGTCGTGTAGCTGCCTTCGGGCATCTCCTCCCTGCGGTCCTGGATCACTGAGTACAGCTCCTCCAGGATGCCGGATCCCTTCTCAGGCGATTCGAAGTCGGGCATGTCGTCGAACGGCGTGAAGAAGCAGGTGGGGTTGCCGGTGTGGCAGATCGGTCCGTCAGGGATAACCTTGAGCAGTATGACGTCGCCATCGCAGTCGACCGACGCCGACCTGATCCTCATATAGTTGCCCGACACCTCGCCCTTGTGCCAGAGGTCGGCGCGGCTGCGAGAGTAGAACCAGACCTCGCCACCCTCCAGAGTGCGCTTCAACGCGCCGGGGTTGATGTAGCCCAGCATGATGACCTCGCCGGTCTCGGCGTGTTGGCAGATCGCGGGGGCCAAGCCCTTATCGTCGAGCAGGACTGTCGGCATTTTTCTTTCCTCCGGTGGGGCTCCTGTTAATTGGAATTTATGGTAGGGGCAGGTTTTAAACCTGCCCCTACACACGCCTGTCTGTGGACAGAAGGTCAATCAATGGGGCGGATGGGTACGTCGCGGTTGTGCAGGTACTGCTTGATGTCATTCACCCTGTAGGTGCCGAAGTGGAAGACGCTGGCGGCTAGCACGGCGTCGGCCTTGCCGTAGTCGAGCGCGTCGATGAAGTGGTCCGGCGTTCCCGCGCCTCCGCTGGCGATCACGGGGACCGTCACGGCTGACGAGATGGCTCTGAGCATGTCGAGGTCGTATCCGGTCTGATGGCCGTCGGTGTCCATGCTGGTGAGCAGCAACTCGCCTGCTCCGAGCTCGTTGACTCGTACAGCCCACTTGAGCGCGTCGATGCCGGTGGGCGTCCTGCCGCCCCTGACGTAGACCTCCCAGCGTGAGTCATCGTCGATGGCCAGGGTTGGATCGTCGCAGATGACCCTCTCGTCGCCTGGCTTTGTCACGGTGGCGTCGATGGCAACGACAATGCACTGAGAGCCGAAGTGGTCCGATGCCTCGGCCACCAGGCCCGGCTCGTTTACGGCCGCCGTGTTGAGCGAGACCTTGTCGGCGCCCGCTTCGAGCATCCGGCGCACGTCGGCGACGCTCCTCATGCCGCCGCCAACGGTGAACGGGATGAACAGTCGCTCCGCCACCTCCCGCACCACGTTCAGCATGATGTCACGGGAGTCAGAGCTTGCGGTGATGTCCAGCAGCACGAGCTCATCCGCGCCCTCGGCGTCGTAGTAAGTCGCGAGCTGCACAGGGTCGCCGGCGTCACGTATCTCGATGAAGCTGATGCCCTTGACGACACGCCCGTCGTCCACGTCGAGGCATGGAATGATTCGCTTGGTCAGCATATGTGTCCCGCAGTCCCACCTATGGCGTTGACGGCCTCGGCGAGGTCTATGTTGCCGGTGTACAGCGCGCGTCCTATGACCACGCCGCCGACGCCGACGTAGTTGAGGTTTCTTATGTGGTCTATCGAGGCGATGCCGCCAGCGGCGATTATGCCGTCTCCCGCAATGGCCACGAGGCTGCGCATGAGATCGTAGTTGGGTCCGCTGAGGGTGCCGTCGCGTGATATGTCGGTACACAGGAACGTGCGGACGCCAACGTCCATCATCAGGCGGAGCAGGTCGGTAGCAGACGTCTCGCTGGCGTCGGTCCAGCCTGAGACCTCGACGTTGCCGTCACGCGAGTCTATGGCCACCAGTACAGCGTCGGAGCCGAACTGCTCACAGGCAGTCGTGACCACTTCGGGGTCCCGGACGGCCACGGTTCCGAGCATGACTCGGTCGACACCGGAGTCCAGCACCTCTTTGACAGACTCAATGGTGCGGACGCCCCCGCCCATCTGCATTGGAAGGCTCACCGCGTCGACGATGCGGCTTATGACATCCAGGTTCTGTGGAGAGCCTGCTTTGGCCCCGTCCAGGTCGATCACGTGGATGCGACCTGCGCCGAGTCGCTCCCAGCGAAGGGCGACCTCGACGGGGTCGTCCGAGTAGACGGTCTCTTGAGAGTAGTCGCCCTGGTAGAGGCGCACACAGCGGCCGTCGATCAGGTCTATGGCTGGTATGACGTCCATCACCCTCACTCCAACCCTCTCCCATTAGGGGAGAGATGGCATTTGGAATGCACCATCAGCACCACCCCCCGTCAGGACTCGCGGACGAACCGCACGAAGTTGTCGTATATCTTCAACCCGATGCTGCCGCTCTTCTCAGGGTGGAATTGGACGGCTGCTACGGAGTCCCATGCCACCGCGCTGCAGAACTCGACTCCGTAGTCGGTGGTACCGGCGACGATGTCGGAGTCTTCAGGGTCTGCGAAGTAGCTGTGGACGAAGTAGAAGTGAGAGCCGTCAGGCACGTCTTCGAAGAAGGGGTGCTCCTTGCGCCAGCTCACCTGGTTCCATCCCATGTGCGGGATCTTCTGGCCTCCCGGCAGTCGCCGGCACCTGCCTCCGACCACGCCGAGACAGGGCTCGTCGCCCTCGTCCGATGCGTCGAGCAGTAGCTGAAGTCCAAGGCACACGCCGAGGAACGGCTTGCCGCTGGATACGTACTCACGGATGGGTTCGATCAGCCCGCGCTGTCGCATGTGACGCATGGAGGAGTCGCATGCTCCCTGGCCGGGGACGACGATGGCGTCCGCGGACGTAATGCTGTCGATGGACGAGGTAATCTCTGCGTTGGCGTCGAAGCGCTCAAGCGCCTTCTGGACGCTGCGCAGGTTGCCTGCATCGTAGTCGACTATGGCTATGGTGGGTTGGGTGGTCATTCTTCGAGTAACAAGGTCTGAGGGAGGCAGGGTTTCACCCTCACCCTGAGGGAGAGGGGGTCTGTTGGTTGGTTTCTGTAGTGGGTCGGGTAGTCATTCGTCGGAGGGCTCGGGGGGCTGGCCGGTGACGATTTCGAACGGCAGGTGCCGGTCTTCGTAGCGGGCCAGCATAAACAGCAGGTCGGAGAGCCGGTTCAGGTAGACCAGCAGGTGTATGTTCGGGAGGAGTCCGGCGGTCTTCAGGTCGACGACGCGACGCTCGGCGGTGCGAACCTGGGTCCTGGCAAGGTCGAGTGCCGATGACGCGGTCGACGCACCGGGAATTATGAAGTTCGGAGGGAGCTCAACATCCTCGCCGATCTCGTCGATGAGCTTTTCGAGCCTGGTGACGTGTGACTCGTCGACGATCTGGAAGTGCTCGAGTAGAAGGTGGCGGTTAGTGGGATCGGTGGCGAGCTCTGCGCCGATCATGAACATCTCACGCTGGACTTCGAGCAGGATGTCCTTGACCCTGTCCTCAGTGGCGAGAGCGCGGGACAGTCCGATGGCGGAGACTGCGTGGTCGGTCGAGCCGTACGCCTCGGTGCGAACGTCGGACTTGGAGACGCGTCCGCCGAATAGCAGGCCGGTATCGCCTTCGTCGCCTGAGCGGGTGTAGATCTGCAATTGGCTCGTTCCTCCGGGCGGTATTATAGCAACGGGGATAGAGGGATGGCATGGGGAGGGGGGGATTCCTGGAGGGAGGGCGCACTAAGACCGGAACCCACGAAGTGGCTCGCCGCTCGGCAATCCAGGGGATGGGGATATCCTTCGACAAGCTCAGGACGAACGAATTGCCAGTTTCCCTACCCCCGTCAGCCCTGAGGGAGAGGGGGTCTGTTGGATGGAGACCAGATTCCGGTAGTGCGTCAGGGGGATATGACAGGAATGAAGAGAGGGCGGCTGTGGGTGCCGCCCTCTGGTGGGTTAGCTACGCTGTGCTATGAGGTCGGTCAGCCGGTCTTGATCTCGAGCCTGCGGGCCTTCTTGGCCTCCTGCTTAGGGACGGTGATCGTGAGCACGCCGTTGGCGTAGCTGGGCTGGGCCTGCTCGGCGTCGACCGAGTTGGGGAGTCGGAGCGCTCTGTGGAAGCGCCCGAAGCGTCGCTCTCTCAACAGGTAGTCGCCCTTCTGCTCCTGGGTCTCGGACCCGGTCTCACCCTCGATGGTGAGCAGGCCGTCCTCCAGGGTGACCTGTATGTCGTCGGGGTCGACGCCCGGCAGCGAAGCGCGGACGATCAGGTCGTCACCGTCCTGGACGACGTCCATAGCGATGTCCCAACGTGCTCCGGCGGAGTCCTGTGCCTGTACGCCAGGGTTCCAGAGCCTGTTGAAAGCGGAATCCATGCGGCGCATCTCGGCGAATGGGTCAAATCTCTGCATCGTCAAAACTGTCTTGCCTCCGTGTATGCTACTTAACGATTCGATTGTGGCTCTGATGCCACTCAGTTGATATACAGATTGTAGGGAATGTACATTTATATATCAATGGATATGATACAGATGATATCAATAACACTCTAGCACTAGGTAGCATATGTTATAATTCGGGCACATTATAGTATTGGCTGAAAGGTCACAGTGGCAGACTACTACAGCGTACTCGGCGTCGACCGGGGCGTGGAACAGAATGACATCCGTCGGGCGTTCAGGAGGCTGGCGCGTAAGTACCATCCTGACCTGAACAAGGACGACTCGGACGCCGAGGCGAAGTTCAAAGAGGTCAACGAGGCGTACGAGGTGCTGTCCGACCCTGACAGTCGCAGGAAGTACGACGTTCACGGCGACCAGTGGAAGCACGCCGACGAGATCGAGGCGCAGCGCAGGGCCGCCAGCAGCGCATACGGCTTCAGGGGCGGCGCGTATCGTGGGCGGCCGTCGTCTGAAAGCGACCTATTTACCGGACTCGAAGACATACTCGGCGACGTGGGCCGCTTCCGGGGCAGCAGGCATGGCGCCGGTACGATCCGGTCCGAGACGTCGGTGACCGTGTCGCTGGAAGAGGCGTATGCGGGTACGACGATCAATGCCAACTATACCGTCCGAGGCAGGAACCGGCGGTTCGAGGTGAGCATCCCCCCAGGCGTCGACAACGGCAGCACGGTCCGGGTTACTCCCGAGCAGGGCACTGAGATGCTGTTCAGGGTGTCGGTCTCGCCCAACGGGCAGTTCCGACGCGAAGGCACAAGCCTGTACACCGACGTCGACGTCCCGTTCGAGCAGTGCATACTCGGGGGAGAGGCCCAGATCCAGACGCTGAACGGCCGGACGATATGGGTCAGGATACCTGCCAATAGCCAGAACGGTCAGAACATCCGGCTGCGCGGCCAGGGAATGCCGAGGCTGGGGTCGCCGGACACCAGGGGCGACCTATATGTCACCGTGAGGCCGCAGATGCCGAGGTCGCTCACCGACGAGCAGCGCGAGCTGATCGTGAAGCTCCAGGAACTGAGGTCGGGGGCGGAGTAGAGGGTTCGACGGCGCACATAGCCTCAGGCTACTCACGAGCTAGCTTGAGGATTGTGCCGTTTTCGCCGACTGCCCAGGCGGTGTTGGGGTCTGAGAAGGTGATGGCCCTGAGCGTGGAGTCGGTCGCTGATGGTTCTTGAGACCAGGTCAGGCCTCCGTCCGTGGAGTGCATGGTCTGGCCGGACGAGCCGACGGTCCAGCCCTCCCTGGCGTCTATGAAGGCGACGTCCCACAGGAACTTGCCGGTGTCGGCGTCGACGCGAGTCCAGGTCTGTCCTCCGTCTGTTGTGTGGGCGACCATACCGTCGGTGAGGTACTTGACGAACTGGACGCCTGACGAGACCCCCCGCTCCTTGCCGCGCCAGCCGGCGATCCAGCCCATGCGCTCGTCGAGGAAGTAGATTCCTGACGTTCCTATCTCGACCTGGTTGACGCCTTTGTGCAGCTGCCAGGACTCGCCCGAGTCAGAGGTGGACACGACTCCCCCGGACGTGAGAGAGACCCAGGAGTGACTGTCGTTCAGGATGTGAGCATCGGACTTGGCCTGGGTGCTGTCGAAGAACTGCCGATTCCAGGTCGCGCCGCCGTCGGTGGTCCTGAGCGTAAAGCCGCCTCGTTCTGTGACGATCCAGCCGGAGTCGGGGGTGGTGAAGCTGACTTGAATCAGGTCCAGCCCGAGAGCGACCTCGTGCCCCGCCTGCGCCCAGGTCTCCCCGCCGTCGGTGGTGTGGAGGATCAGGCCGAGGTGGCCGACTGCCCAGCCATTCTGGGTGTCAAGGAAATCGACGCTCCGCATGGTCAGCTCGAAGCCGGAGTGCTGGGCCTGCCATGTCTCGCCAGCGTCAGAGGTGGCGATGATGGCCCCGTCCTGGCCCACTGCCCAGCCGTGGTCAGGGTCGACGAAGTCCACGTCGAGCAGGGTTGAGGTGACGCCGGACTGGACGGGCTGCCAGCGGTTGCCGGAGCCAGGTGCATCGGAGTCGCCCGTGTCCGTGGTGAAGTAGATGGTTGCGATTGCGAGGGCAACCACGAAGAGAAGCGCTACGGCGACTGTTATGGCGGTGGGGTTTTTGAGATAT
The DNA here is from genome assembly GCA_021295915.1 of Dehalococcoidia bacterium. Classification (NCBI taxonomy): domain Bacteria; kingdom Bacillati; phylum Chloroflexota; class Dehalococcoidia; species Dehalococcoidia bacterium. The sequence goes on along the minus strand of JAGWBK010000057.1, from coordinate 844 downwards.
CGGAATATCATTCCAAGGAGATCATAACGGTTGCCACTGGAGCCACAAAAAGCTAGTTGCGCCCCACTCATCCCCTGGATTCCGGCCTCCGCCGGAATGACGGCCGTCTGGTAGTCGGGTTTTTCGGGAGGAAACTACCGGTCAGTTGGTCACGCCGGGGCCGTACTCTCGGACGTCGTTGATGTCTCGGATGGCGTCTCCGACGAAGTTGACGGCGAGCACGATCAGCATGATGACGAGTCCTGGGAAGGTCGCGAGCCACCACGCGCTTGTGAAGAATGGCCGCGCGTCGTTGAGTATCGAAGCCCAGGTCGGGGTGAGAGGTGAAACGCCGAGCCCGAGGAAGGTGAGTCCTGCCTCGGCGAGAATCGCGGCAGCCACAAACACGCTGGCCTGAACGATCACAGGCGGCATCGCATTGGGGAAGATGTGCTTGAACATGAGCCTGCTATCCGACCGAAGTCCTCTTCCTTGAGCATGAGCACCATGCCGCGAATGACGCGCGCAAAGTCGTCAATGTATGCGAGTGCGATGGCCACTATTACATTGGCCAGACCGAGTCCGAAGATCGCCACAAGCATGACGGCCAGGATGAAGTTGGGGAACGCCCAGAGGATGTCGATCAGCCTCATGACGATCATGTCCATCCAGCCGCCGTAGTATCCGGCAGCCACACCGAGGACGATGCCTATAACGGCCGCCAAAATGACCGTGCTGAGGCCGACGACCATCGAGATTCGCGCTCCGACGATGATCCGGCTGAGCACGTCGCGGCCCACGTTGTCCGTTCCCAAGGGGTGCCCGATGGTGGGGGCAGCCAGCAACTCGTAGTCCTGAGCATCTG
>JAGWBK010000056.1 GCA_021295915.1 Dehalococcoidia bacterium | reverse complement strand
GGCCTGGGGATCTTCGTAGGGGGACTTGCTGGAGTCGGGCTCAGCTTCACGGTCATGCACCTGGGAGCGGCTCGCAGGAAGAACGTTCTCCAGTTGCTCGGCGTGATTATGGCCGTGACGTACTTTGTAATGATCCGGGTAGACTCGATCCCGGCGCTCCTGCTTGTGTCTGCGTTGAACGGCGTAGGCTGGGGGTTCTGGCCCATTCTGAGCTCGGTGCCGTTTTATATTCCGGGGGTCAGGCCGAGGGAGGTAGCTGTCGGGACGTCTCTCGTTATGACGCTCGGGTCACTGGGTACCTTCATGGGACCGCTAGTCACGGGAATACTCCAGGACCGCACGGGCGATCTTGGACTCGCCCTTACGGTCGTCTGCTTCGCTCCGCTGTCACTCGTAATCGTCGGTACGGTGTTGAGGATACGGACGGACAGGGAGGTGTAGGGCCTTTCTACGAGGAGCCATACTTGAGAACAGGCTCGGATTTCACCCTAACCCTAACCCTCTCCCTCAAGGGAGAGGGGACGATTCACCCTGGCACAACCTCTTCATGTGAGGTTCCGGTTGGTTAGAGTCCTGGGTTCACGTAGAATAGGCCCAACTACACTGACTTCAGGAGATCAGCATTATGAGTTCAAACGGCAGGGTTGCGTTAGTTACGGGCGCGGGTACGGGAATAGGCAAGGCGTCGGCTCTGGCGCTGCTGGCAGATGGATACTCGGTCGCGCTTGCGGGTCGTCGGGTCGCCCCACTTGAAGAGACGGTGGCCGAGGCAGGTGCAGACGGTGAGAGGACGATAGTCGTCTCCACCGACGTAGGGGACCCGGCTTCGGTGAAGAACCTCTTCGCGAAGACCAAGGAGGCTTTCGGCAGGCTGGACGTGACATTCAACAACGCCGGAACCGGCGCTCCTCCTGTCTTGCTCGAGGACCTCACCTACGACCAGTGGATGACTGTGGTGAACGCCAACCTGACCGGAACGTTCCTGTGCACGCAGGAGGCGTTCCATATAATGAAGAGCCAGGACCCGATGGGTGGGCGGATCATCAACAACGGATCGCTGTCGGCGTACGTGCCGAGGCCGAACTCGATCCCGTACACCGCCACAAAGCACGCCGTGACCGGCATGACTCGCGCAACATCTCTGGATGGACGCAAGTACAACATCGCGTGCAGCCAGGTGGACGTCGGCAACGCTGCGACTCCCATGACCGAACGCATGCACTCGGGTGTGCCCCAGGCCCACGGCGAGGTGATGGTCGAGCCCACCATGAACGTGCAGCACGTCGCTGATGCAGTCGTGTACATCGCCAACCTGCCGCTGGACGCCAACGTCCAGTTCATGACTGTGATGGCGACTCAAATGCCGTTCATAGGCAGAGGCTAGATCACCGAGTTGCACTTTCAGTCCAATAGCCCCCTCCGATGAGCGTCGCCGAGCGGCCATCGCCTGACGACCCTCAATCGAGTTCCGAGGAGCAGCCTCAATTCTTCTACGGCTGGGTGATCGTCGCCATAATGGGGGCGTCCGGCGCGGTCAGCATGGCGATGGGTTCGCTCAACTTCGGCCTGTTCATCAAGCCGATGGGGGACGAACTTGGCATCGGACGCGCTGCGTTCGGATGGGCACAGACGGCCCGGCAGGGCGCGGGCGCGCTGTCCAGTCCGATCATAGGCCCGCTGCTGGACCGCTTCGGCTCACGCGCCATGCTTCCATTTGCGGCCCTGGCCACCGGCCTGGCGATGATTGGCCTCGCCAACATGCAGTATGCGTGGCACCTCATAGTGCTTTTCGCAGTCATGGGTTTCGTGGGGATGAGTGGGCCCGGAGCGCTGATAACGTCAGTACCGGTGCTCAAGTGGTTCGTAAGGGACAGGGGACGTGCCCTGGCGTATATGTCTCTGGGCATCCCAGTTGGAGCACTCCTGTTCGTCCCGCTGACACAGATACTCATTGACGCGGTTGGCTGGAGGATGGCATGGGTCATCCTCGCCATAATCGGAGTGACGGTTATCGTGCCGTTGGGTGCCATCTTCCTCAGACGTCAGCCCGAGGACATGGGGATGATTCCCGATGGCGGCCCTCCTGCCGATGATGGGAGCGCTGACGGAACGGTCGCTGCATCCATGGCGGCTCGTTCCGCCGAGTCGGAGGTGTCCTGGTCGCTTCATGACGCGGTGCGTACGACTACACTGTGGCGACTAGTGATCGTGTTCAGCGCGGTGCAGCTTGCGAGCGGCACTGTTGCGCTGCACAGGATCGCGGCGTTCATGGACCGTGGACTGGACCCGACCCTGGTCTCGTTCGCCACCGCGTTCGACGCAGTCTGCGCTGGGGCGGCTACGTTCGTGTTCGGGATGCTGGTCAGGCGGGTCCCTGCAAGGTTCCTCGGCGCAGGTGGCTTCCTGATGCTGGCGGCCGCGAGCGTCATGACCATATGGGCGTATAACGTCCCAATCATGGCGCTATCGATGGCGGTGTTCGGCCTGGGAATTGGCGGGATGATGTTCCTTCAGAACTTCATCTGGGCCGACTACTTCGGCAGGGAGAGCGTCGGTGCCATAAGGGGGATCGTCAACCCGATCAACCTGGTCGTGGGAGGACTCGGAGCGCCGGCCGCAGGATACGTCCGGGACATCACTGGCTCATATGATCCAGCATGGTGGGCTGGCGTGGCGCTGATGACATTCGGGGCGGTACTGACGATCATGACCCCGCCGCCGCGTCGTCGGGATGAAGGAGGGGGAGGGGCGACGGAGTAGACGCCGCCCCCGGTTGATTGCGGAGTTCTAGCCTAGGTTCTTCTCGAAGAAGTCGAGTACCTTGGCGAACGAGTCCATGGTCTGCTCCGGCCGGTAGATGGCGCGGTCGTGGTACCAGAAGCCGTGTCCAGCTCCGTCGTAGCGGTGGAACTCGTAGTCCTTGCCGTTGGCCTTCAGCGCCTCTTCGTGCTGGTCCACCTCTTCAGGCGAGGGAGACGCGTCGTCGTTGCCGAAGATGCCAAGAAGCGGTGTCGAAAGGTCGGGAGTCAGATCGATTGGGGCGACTGGCTGCTGAGGCGTCAGCGCGTCCGCCGCCATGACGACCCTGCCTCCCCAAAGGTCTACTACAGCGTCGAAGGCGTTGGACCGGCAGGCCACCATGTAAGAGTGGCGTCCGCCTGAACAGCTTCCTATGATCCCTACTTTGCCGTTGGTGTAGGGCAGTGAGTTCAGGAAGCCCGCGGCGCCTTCGGCATCGGCCAGGACGCTGTCGTCGGATACGCCTCCCTTCGCGCGGGCAGCCGACGCGATGTCGTCCGGCGTGCCCTGACCGAAGCGTGCGAACAGGTCGGGACATGCGACGACGTACCCCTGGTGGGCGAATCGTCGGGCGATCTCTCTATAGAGCTCGTCCCAGCCCGGCAGGTGATGGATCAGTACGATCGATGGGTAGGGGCCCGACCCCAGGGGCCGGGCGAAGTACGCGTTGGTGCGGTCACCGTTGTACCCGCTGATGGTGACGGTCTCGGCGATCATGCCTTCATAGTCGCCGGTGTTGAACTGGTTCCACATGCTGATAAACCTCCGTGCTGAAATGCTGTGCTTGCCTGATGGCTGGTTGAAACGCGACCAGCCTGCATGGCTGGGCTCAGGCGTTCAGCGCGAGATTATCAGCGTAGTGTGCGACAGTCAAATAGGATAGGAACCGACAAGTCCAGAAGGCATCGAACGTCGAAGCCAGATATTGATATAGCTGCCAACCGGGTAAATTGACCGGCCGCTAGTGGCCCCATCAAGGGTTGAAACCGGGCGCAAGTCGCTTGCAAGTACTCCGTCAGCGACTGAAGGCGACGGAAAACTGGCTTCGGCTCACTTTGTAGTCCCGGTGGGTGGCTCCTACGTCAGACTCCGACTTAATGCGTCTAATTGCGCCTGGAGTATGTCGATCCCTTAACTGGCTCTGCCAATCCTGAAGACGGTTGCGGTGCAGACCGAGCACTTACCACGGGTCGCAGGCCGACCGTTCTTGAGGGTAACTTGCTCGGCGTCATTGATGTCTGTGTGTGCGCGACATTTGAGGCAGTACGCTTGCATGGAAGAGTCCTTCCGTAATAATCCCTCTTGGTCCTGACGCGATGTCGTCACATCCATCCGGTCCGCTCGGATTGGCGGCTCTGAGGCCGTCCGAGTTGGCTTTCTCCGGGTCGCCTGCACAATCACACTGTGCAAGGTGTCTGGGGGCCAAGTTGCCCAGATTATATGATTAGTTTAAGAAAATTAACAACCACTTTTTGTGACAAATTTGTGCCAAAGTCCCAATTGACTTTGGGGAAGAAACGGACTTCAGGAAGCCTTAGTCATGAAGGCTAATACTGTGATCTAGGACAGCGCGGACCTTGTATCCTGAACGTCCCTGTCTATCTGCTCCATGAGCGCTTCGACTGTGTCGTACTTCTCTTCCCCACGGAGGCGTCTGACGAACTCAAGCCGGATCAACTGGCCGTAGATGTCCTCAGAGAAGTCCAGCAGGAACGCCTCGATGGTGCGGTTCTCACCGTCGTCGAAGGTGGGTCTGAGGCCGATGCTGGTTGCCGCCATGTGTGTGCCCGACTCAAGGTGTGCCCACGTAGCGTAGATGCCATCGCCTGGGATGATAAGGTCTGATTCCACTTCCAGGTTGGCGGTCGGAAATCCCATTTCGCGCCCGCGTTGCAGACCGCCGCCCACTGTTCCGTTAATCGAGAAATTGCGGCCAAGCAGGTTGGCTGCCGTGGATACGTCGCCGTCTGCGATCTGTTTCCTGATTGCGGTGCTCTTCACGATGCCAGACGGGTCGGTGACCAGATCGATCGCCTTGAACCCGGCCCCGAGGTCGGAGGTGATCGCGGGAAGGGTCTCGACGCTGCCGTCGCGATCTCGACCCATCGCGAAGTCAGGGCCGACGACCAGCTTTCGCATCCTCAGTTCACTAGCGAGCACGCCCAGGAAGTCCCGAGATGACAGGCCTGCCAGGGCAGTGTCAAATTCAACAGCGGCGACGAAGTCAACGCCCAGCTCATTCAGCAGCCGGATCCTCTCTGAGACGTCCGTCAGGAGTTGCACCCGAGCGCCGGGTCTCAGGACGGTAATCGGATGGTTCTTGAAGGTTACGACGCCGGCGAGGAGCCCAGAGTTTCGCGCTTCCTCCACGAGGGCGTCAACGAGGTGCCGGTGTCCCCGATGGACCCCGTCGAACACGCCTATCGTCAGGGCCGAATCGCGTGTCGGAGAGAGATGGCCGAGGTCTTCTTCTAGGCTCATTGCGGATTCGTCATCCTCTATGCAGGTCGGGTACTAGGATGCTGCATTTTAGGTGAGAATGGCAATATCGCTGGGCCGTCAGTTTCCGAGAATCAAGCGCTAGAAGGAGACATCCTTGAGGTGCCGGCGAAGGGTCAGGCTCGCGGGCAGAATCGCGGCGGTAGCGACGCCCATCACTATCATCGTAGTGCTGAGGCTGAAGATGTCGGCCACGAGTCCGTATGCCAGTGGTGCCGCCACTGTGCCGATCTCGTTGGTGGTGTAGAAGAAACCGTAGAACCTCGCGCGGCGACCGGGTGGCACAAGGTCGGCGACTGTTGCGTACAGCACCGACGATGTTCCGTTGAGACCGATGCCTATAAGCACCATGACTGGTGCCATCAGCAGCACTGGCGTGGCGAGGGTAGCGACAAGAAGCAGAGCGGTCAGCCCCTTGGTCGCCCAGATCAGGCTGATGGTGTCCATGCGGTCGCCTAGCCAGCCGCAGACGAACTTCCCAAACGCGCCGCCTCCGAAAAGCAGGAATAGCATTGCGCTGATCTGTCCGGGACCCATGTCCTTCGCGTCCATCACGAACGGCAGGAAGACCAGCGCAGATGTGCGAACAGCCGAGTCGAGCACTCCGACGCCGCTCAGGGTGATGAAGCCGCCGAGTCGGGCCCCCGACGTGTCTTCCCCTCCGCTATCACCACTGCCCGCAGTGCTCGCGGAGGGCTTGCCGATGTCGACGGAGCGACGTGTGAACATGGTGGCGACCATGAAGACGAACCCGGACAGCCCGACGATCAGGAAGGTCTCGCGCCATCCAAACCTTATGGCGATAAGCCCCGCAACGAGCGGCGCGAGCATCTTGCCGAGGTCGCCTGCGAAGTTGACCGTGCCCACGGCGGTGGCGCGACCCCTGTCGTCGTAGGCGCGGGACACCATGCTGGACGCGAGGGGATGCTGGGTGCCGCCCCCGAGTCCGCAGATGCCAGAAACAAGAAGGAGCACCAGGAAGACCGGGGCCATCGCCATCGCGACCAGTCCCGCCGACACCCACATGTTCCCCAGGATCAGCATCCAGAACTCGCCCGCTGATTCTGCGAGCAGGCCGGCCGGCACCTGTAGGATTGCTGTCGCGCCGCTAAAGACCGAACGCAGCATACCCACCTGAGTGAACGACAGCCCCATGTCCTCCTTCATGAGGGGGAGCAGAGGCACGAGCAGTGCGAAGAACAGGTCGCTCCACACGTGCATGGTGGAGCCGAAGATCAGTGTGCGGCGCGACCTAGGTGCTCTGGTGATGAACGAGACCATCGCTGGATACTACACCACTCAGCGCTTCTGTGGGATATGCGGGTGTCGGCTATATCCGTATCAGAACATCTCAGCCGTGGGAGGGGTGATGATGATGCGGTCCTGACACTTCAGGTGCCAGTACTGAGAATTCCGGCCATACCCTGTTCGGTGAGGTCGGCTTGCCGGTCTCCGGGTCGAAGTCGATCCCGGCCTCTTCCAGCACTTCAGGTGCCACGAGGACCTGAGCACCACTGCGCACAGCAAGCGCAATTGCGTCACTCGGTCTGGAATCGGTCTCGAAGGTCGTGCCGTTGGACTTCACTGTCACATGCGAGATGAAGGTGTCATCACGCATCTCGGTGACGACGACTCGATCAACGGTGGCATCCAGACCTCGAATGATCGCATCTGTCAGGTCGTGTGTCATGGGTCTGGTCGGCTGCTGACCCTGGAGCGACAGCGCTATGGCGTCTCCTTCCGATTGACCGATCCAGATCGGCAGGTACCTGTTTATCTCCTTGGCCTTCAGCACCACAACGCGCTGGTTGCCGGGGATGTTTACTCTGACGTGATCGACTGTCATTTCAATCATGGCTGCTCTCTCTTTCTGTTCGATGTAAGCGCGCATGGACGGCCAGTCGGAGAACCCGTACTCGAAGGCGATGACACGCTGAGCGTCGCGCAAAGATAGAGCAAGCTCAGTAAGGTCGTCGTCGGACAGGCCCGAGTATCGAGGAATCGCCGCTTTCAGGCGTGCAAGAGCGGCGGGCTGGCGGCCTCGGAGCGCTTTCAGGAGATCTTTGGCCCGTTTCCTGATCTGCTCAAGGCTTGGGCGCGGCGGAAGAGAGGGAGAGGACATAGGCACTCCTTTCGTGTCCCCCGGCGTCCGCTTGATCGGGAAGAAAAGAGTGTATGTTGACAGGTCAACTTGGGGTGGGCTCTGCCCTTGAGCGGACTCGGCGGCTCCCCCATGAGCGCAGTTCCATGGTAGTCACATGGCGGGAGTGCGTCAAACTCAACAGTTGCGGTGAGAATGTATTGGTTTCGCAGACTGGGTTTTCGCCCTCACCCCAGCCCTCTCCCCCGGGAGAGGGGGCTGTTGGTTGGGGATGATCGGAGATGCGAGGGGCAAGTTCTGCCGTCGTTCCAGCCCTCTGCCTGGGAGAGGCCTGCCCAAAATCGAGGGAGATTAGGCAGGCAGGCTGCTGGGAGTCCCTGGACCTCACGCTCGCAGTGGGGCGCTAACGTGGTGCAGGTACTGCAGTATCTCTCGCTGCGATTGGACCACACCCGTTTCGTAATACGAGATCGAATTCTCGCTACAGAAAGGTCTGATGATCTTCTGCGCCTCCTTTAACTGGTGCCGGGGCATGCTTGGGAACAGGTGGTGTTCGATCTGGTAGTTCAACCCACCGTACAGGACGTCATTTACAGGACTCGCCTTCACATTCCTCGATGTAAGCACCTGTCTCCTTAGAAAATCGAGCTTGGTATTCCCATCGAGCATTAGCATGCCCTTGTGGTTGGGGGCAAATGTCGAGCCGATGTAAAGTCCTATAAGCACCTGATTGACTGCGATGAACAGCAACCCCTGCCAGAACGGCAAGGACAGGAACACAAGGCAGGTATAGACACCGATATGTCCAGCCATCGCTATCGTCTCTGCGATAGGGAATCTCAGCCTGTTTGTGAGCATGTACCTGATACCCGAGTACTTGAGCACGATGCCCTCGAAACAGACCAGCGCATAGAAGAGAAATGCCTGGTGCCTGACTATCAGCCGTGGAACGCCTCTCTTGTCGCGAGCCTGGTCTTCCGAAAACGCGACCACCGGGATCTCGATGTCGGGGTCCATGTCCAGGTCGTTGGGATTGCTGTGGTGCTCGTTATGCTTGTCAACCCACCAAGAGCGGTTTATGCCGACCAGGAAGCTCACGAACAGGCCGACAATATCGTTATTGCGGCTCGACCGGAACACCTGCTTGTGTCCCAGATCGTGGCCGGTGAAGCTCAACTGTACGACGACGAACGCCAGAAAGGCCGCGTTCAGGATTTGCGGCCATACGCCGTCCACAAGCATGAGGATCGCGAAACTCAGTGCCAGCAGGCTCAGGTTCACAGTGAACTTGGCGGCGTAACGTCTTGGGTCCTTTTCCAATAGGCCAGCGTCTCGAACGAGCCGCTTCAGACGCGCATATTCGTTAGTTTCCACCTCTCGCCTGGCAGCGCCAACCGGCGCTCTGAAATTTTCGTCGGTTGTCTCTAGTATCATTCCATTCGCACCCTTCCAATTAGACCTGTTTCATACACAAAGAAGGCCGCCAAGATCGGCGGCCAACTCTGCATGGCTAGTTGGTCTTCTAGAACTCTCAAGGTACATGCTAACACTATTCCCGCAATCGAACCGCGTGTCATCGTGCAGGCGCGGTGTGCGATACTGTTTCCGCTAGCCGGTTCGCGCTGACGCTTCGATACCAACGACACTTGCTACAAACCCAGGAGCCCGAATCAAGATGCCTTTCGACAACAGAGAACTCTTCCCATATTCAGCCGACGTAAATCCGCAGGACCACCTGACCATTGGCGGGTGCGACACGGTCGATCTGGCCGGCGAGTACGGAACGCCGCTGCTTGTCTTCGACGAGGTGACGCTGCGCGGAATGTGCCGCGACTTCGTCCAGAGCTTCAGCAACCGGTACGCGGACACACAGGTGCTGTACGCGTCCAAGGCGTTCGTAAACGCTGGGATTGCCAGGGTAGTGGACGAAGAGGGACTCGGACTCGACGTCGTGTCAGGAGGAGAGCTTGCAGTGGCCGTGGCCTCAGGCGTCGACCTGAGCAGGGTCTACTTCCACGGCAACAACAAGACACCTGACGAGCTTGAGTACGCTCTGGACGTGGGCTGCGGCAGAATCGTGGTTGACAGCTTCTACGAGCTCCGGCTGCTGAACGATATCGCAAAGGCGCGAGGTGTCACACAGGACATCCTGCTCAGGCTGTCTCCGAGCGTCGACCCTCATACGCACGTCGCGACGACGACCGGCATACTGGACAGCAAGTTCGGCTTCTCGATAGAGACCGGCGACTCGGCAGTCGCCATCCGGCAGTCCATCAAGGCCTCCAACCTCGACCTGGTCGGGCTTCACTTCCACCTTGGCTCGCCGATCTTCGAACTGGAGCCGTACTCAGTCGCCATCGACCGGGTACTGACCTACCTCGCACCGTTCATAGACGAGGGATTAAACATGCGTGAGTTCAGCCCAGGTGGCGGATTCGCCATTGGGTATGTGATGGAACAGCTCCCACCATCTGTTGACGAGTACTCAGAGGCGATCACATCCATGTACAAGCAGCGTTGCGCCGACCTGGGCTTTGGTGAGCCCAAGCTGATAATCGAGCCAGGGCGCGCTATTGTCGGCAGGGCAGGAGTAGCGCTGTACACCGTCGGGGCGATCAAGGACATCCCCACGGTCCGTAAGTACGTCTCGCTCGATGGCGGAATGGGAGAATGGATCTGAATACGAAGCGGTGGTGGCGTCGAGAATGTCCGACACCGCCTCCGAGGTCGTGACCCTCGCGGGCAAGTATTGCGAGTCAGGTGACATTCTGGTGCGGGACATCGAGATGCCGATCCTGGAGTCTGGGGACGTGATCGCGATACCGTCGTCCGGGGCATACGCACCGTCGATGGCGAGCAACTACAACCTCAACGGGAGGCCGGCAATCGTCGTCGCCAGCGAGGGCGAGGCCCGAGTCATCCGCAGGCGCGAGTCCTTCCAGGACATGATGGCGCTGGATGTGGTGTAAGACACGGAGGCTAACAAAGTGACCACCTCAGAAGATCTGCTGTTTTCGTCCGCGACATCAATTGCGAGGGCCATACAGGCTGGAGAGGTGTCCGCCGTGGAAGTGGTCGAGGCGCACCTGCGGCGCATCGACGAGGTGAACCCCAGGCTCAACGCCGTCGTGAAGCTCGCTGGTGACCGCGCTATGGCCGAAGCGAAGGCTGCTGATGAGGCTCTCGCCCGTGGGGAGTCATTGGGTGCCTTTCATGGTGTGCCGATCACCATCAAGGACTCCCACGACACCGAGGGCATAGTCTCGACAGGTGGCACGCTCGGTCGCAAGGACTTCGTGCCGGACGCTGACGCGACTGCCGTCGCCCGGATGCGCGCGGCGGGCGCAATCGTCCTGGGCAAGACCAACACTCCGGAATTCACGCTCTCGTTCGAGACAGACAACCTGGTCTATGGACAGACCAACAACCCTTACGACGTGAGCCGGACTCCCGGCGGCAGCAGTGGCGGGGCCGGAGCGATCATCGCGGCTGGTGGCTCGGCGATGGACCTGGGCACGGACACGGGCGGCAGCATACGAGTGCCGTCGGCGTTCTGCGGCCTTGCGGGGCTCAAGCCGACGTCGGGCAGGGTCCCTCGCACCGGGCATATCGTCCCATGGGGACTCGGTGGGATGGACTCGCTGACGACGATTGGTCCTATGGCTCGATATGTCGAAGACCTGTGGCTTGGGTTCTCGACTATCGCAGGGCCTGACGGGATCGACCCGTTCATCCATCCCGTGCCTCTCAATGACCCGGCGTCCATCGATGTTGGTAGTCTGAGGGTCGCGTTCTACACCGACAACGGGACGATCTCCCCGACTACTGAGGTGGAGGCGTCTGTGAGATCGGCTGCCGAGGCGATAGCCGAGTCAGGAGCTGAGGTGGTCGAGGACCTTCCATCCGCTATCACGGAGAGCGGAAGTTCTAACGTCACCAGCGTCCTCGTGGCGGACGGTGGCGCAGGTGTGCGCAGGCTGGTAGACAAGGCAGGGACGACGCAGGTCCACCCGAGGATGAGTCGATTCCTGGGTGCTGAGCCGATTTCGGCAGCGGAGTACACCGCTCTTCTGGAGGACATGGACTCATTCCGAAGTCAGATGCTCTCGTTCATGGAGAACTACGACGCCATACTGTCTCCCGTACGTCCGTGGCCCGCGCTCCCGCACGGCGAGACGCTCACATCAGAGGCGAGTCCTGCCAACTTCTACACGAGCGCGTACAACACGACCGGATGGCCGGGCGCAGTTGTGCGAGTGGGTACCTCGCCAGAAGGACTGCCCATCAGCGTGCAGGTGATGTGCAGGCCATGGCGTGAGGACGTAGCGGTTGCGCTCGCGGCGGTGCTGGAATCGGCCCTTGGAGGCTACGTCAGCCCGGAGCTGTAGGAGTGACCCACTGCCTATGTTAGACGACCTACTCTACGCATCCGCGAAGTCTATCGCTCAGGCGATTCGGGACGGGGAAGTCTCGGCTGTCGAGGTGGTTCAGGCGCACCTGGAGCGCATCGACGAGGTCAACGACAGGCTGAACGCTGTCGTTAGGCTGTGTGCTGATCGTGCCCTGAAAGAGGCCAGAGAGGCCGACGCTGCGTTCGCGCGTGGCGAATCCAAGGGCCCACTTCACGGTGTCCCGATGACACTGAAAGACTCGCTCGACACCGAGGGCGTGGTCACGACCGGAGGAACGCTCGGTCGCCGGACGTTCGTGCCCGAACGTGACTCGACGGTCGCGGCCCGTTTGCGAGGCGCGGGCGCGATCCTACTGGGAAAGACCAACACCCCGGAGATCACGTTCGCTGGAGAGACCGATAACCTGGTGTACGGACGTACCAATAACCCGTACGCGCTAGACCGGACTCCGGGAGGCTCCAGCGGTGGAGCAGGGGCGATAGTGGCCGCCGGAGGATCGCCGTTCGACATGGGCAGCGACACGGGAGGCAGCATCCGGGGTCCTGCGCACTTCTGCGGCATCACGGGCATCAAGCCGAACTCCGGGCGCGTGCCGCGTACTGGTCATATCATCCCATACGCTGCCGGTGCGGAGGACTCGTACACGCAGAACGGCCCGATGGCGCGTTACGTCGAGGACCTCGCCCTCACCCTTCCGATCATCTCTGGGCCGGACTGGGAGGATCCCGCAATCATACCCATGCCGCTGGGAGACCCTGCGGATGTTGACGTTGGCAGCCTGCGAGTCGCGTTCTACACCAGCGCACCGGAGCTCACCCCCCCAACGCAGGAGACCGTTGACGCTGTGAACGCCGCTGTCGGTGCCGTATCAGACATCGTGGCGTCTGTTGAGGAGAGCGTGCCAGGGCCTGTGAGCCGCGTCCCTGAACTGAACGAGCGGATAGGAGATGCCGACGGTCGCGCCGTTATGCTCAGAATTCTGGAAAGAGCTGGCACCACCGAGTTGTCGCCGTACATTCGGGCGATACGCGACCAGGCAGTTTCCATCTCCACAGAAGAGTTCACCCGTGTTCTGGAGGAGCTGGACGAGTACCGCAGCGAAATGTTGGGATTCATGAGGAGCTACGACGTCATCATCTGTCCCACCGCCGCTTTTGCCGCGCTGCCGCACGGGGAGACCTACTCGGAGGAGAACCGCAACGCTTACTACACGCATCCATATAACCTGACCGGTTGGCCGGGGGCAGTCGTCAGGTGCGGCACTTCTGCAGAAGGTCTTCCCATTGGGGTGCAGGTTATATCGCGGCCCTGGCGGGAGGATGTTGCGCTGGCCCTCGCGGCGGTGCTGGAGTCGGAGCTAGGCGGGTATGTCAGGCCCGGACTTTAGCGCGAGACTTCGACTTGTGATACGTTAGCCGTCACAGGCCCGGCCGGTACTTGGGCCTGAATCCCGACAGTTCGAGGGACAGCGATGGCTGACATCATCTACCAATCAGCGAAGTCTATTGCCCAGGCAATCCAGGCCAGGGAAGTATCGGCGGTAGAGGTCGTGCAGGCGCATCTTGACCGCATTGACGAGGTCAATGACAGGCTTAACGCGGTGGTGAAACTGTGCGCCGACCGTGCTCTAGAGGAGGCGCGCGAGGCGGACGCCGCGCTGGCGCGTGGAGAGTCGAAGGGCGCCCTTCACGGCGTTCCTATGACGCTGAAGGACTCGCTGGATACCGAGGGCGTGGTCACCACGTACGCCACACTTGGGCGTCGGACGACTGTGCCTGAACGCGACTCGACCGTCGCGGCCCGCCTGCGTGGCGCGGGCGCTATCCTTCTGGGCAAGACGAACACGCCGGAGTTCACTCTCGCCGGAGAGACGGACAACCTTGTCTACGGTCGCACCAACAACCCGTACGGCCTCGACCGCACTCCGGGCGGCTCCAGTGGTGGAGCAGGGGCGATAGTCGCCTCGGGCGGGTCGGCGTTCGATATTGGCAGCGACACGGGTGGCAGCATCCGGCTGCCGTCGCACTTCAATGGCATTGCGGGCATCAAGCCGAACTCAGGGCGCGTTCCACGAACTGGTCATGCCGTACCGTACGGAATGGGCGCAACCGACTCCTACACGCAGAACGGCCCGATGGCGCGTTACGTCGAGGACCTGGTGCTCACGCTCCCGATCATCTCGGGTCCGGACTGGGATGACCCCGCAATTGTGCCCATGCCACTGGGAGACCCTGCTGACGTTGACCTCGGCTCGCTGCGAGTCGCCTTCTACACAGGTGTGGACAACTTCAAGGCGCCCACTCAGGAGACAGTTGACGCGGTGGAGTCCGCAATCAAGGTCGTGTCCGACGTGGTCGCCTCTGTCGAGGAAGATATACCTGAGCCTCTGAGCCGCGTTACAGAACTGACTGGCAGAATCGGTGGCGGAGATGGCCGCGCATGGACTCAGCGGCTGCTGGACAAGGCAGGCACCACTGAGAAGTCGCCGTTCCTGAGGTCCAGATTCGCTGACGCCGTGGCGATCCCCACAGAGGAGTTCACCCAGGCGCTTGAGGAGCTGGACCAGTACAGGAGCGACATGCTCGGGTTCATCCAGGGTTACGACGCGATCATCTGCCCGACAGCAGCGATGCCAGCGCCACCGCACGGTGAGACGTTCGCTGACAGCAGCCGTAACGCGTTCTACACGGATCCCTATAACCTCACCGGATGGCCGGGCACTGTCGTCCGTGGTGGCACCTCCCCGGAGGGTCTGCCAATTGGAGTTCAGGTGATCTCCCGTCCGTGGCGCGAGGACGTGTCGCTCGCACTCGCCGGACTGCTGGAATCTGCGCTCGGCGGCTGGCAGAAGCCGGGCATCTAGTCGTTTTCCAAGCAAGGCCTCTTCGATCAGGATGATGAAGACTGCCAGTTTGCAGCGAGGTTCATCACACCGGTTCAGAGCGACGGCGATGAGAACAGGAGTAACCGAATGGATCTTGACCTGAATGGTAAGAGAGCAATTGTCACTGGTGGAAGTGTCGGCATCGGCAAGGCGACCGCGCGGGAGCTGGCCAGGGAGGGCGTTGACGTAGTCATATGCGCCAGGAGGCAGGACGTGCTCGAAGAGGCGGCGCAGGAACTGGCTGCTGAGACCGGGCGAAAGATCGTCCCCATAGTGGCCGATACAACCAGCACCGAGTCCGTCAACGCGATGGTCCAGCAGGCTGTCGACGAACTGGGAGGGCTCGATATCCTGGTCAACAACGCGGCTGCACCAGGTGGTCTTGTACTCGGTCCCCTGCCTGAGTCAGACGACGATGATCTGCTGTCCGACATCAACACCAAGGTTGTCGGGTACTTCCGATGCGCCAAGGCGGCTGCGCCTCACATGCAGTCCCAGGGTTGGGGTCGGATCATCAACATCGGAGGACTTGCGGCCAGGAACGCGGGCACCTACAGCGGACTTCGAAACGCAGCCCTGGTCCACCTCACCAAGACGCTGTCCAATCAACTTGGCCCCGACGGCGTAAACGTCAATCTTGTCCATCCGGGTGCGACCATAACGGAGCGCACGTCTGAGGAGGCGGCCAGCGGGCCTCTGGGCAATGACATCCGTAGGATGGTGGATGCCACCGAGGTCGCATACGTTGTGACGTTCCTTGCGTCCCCCATATCCATCTCGATTGCCGGAGAGGTTATCGCCGCAGGCGGGGGAGCAGGTAGTTCGGTCTATCAGTAGCCGCGAAGGGACCCGGCAGGAGACCTGCTCACCATGACCTGGCAGGATGACTACAGTAGCAAGTTAGGCTCTCCAGAGGAGGCTGTCTCGATAGTCGAGGACGGTGATCGGGTCGTCGTCCCCCTCTCAGAGCAGCCTTTAACGCTGATGAAGGCGCTCTCCGACCGCGCTCACGAGGTCAAGGGAGCCACGCTCTCGGTTTCGGTACCGCAGTTCGATCTTGAGCCGTTCCTGGAAGCAGGATGGAAGGTCGATATCGAGAACTTCATCGGGCCTTACGGCAGGCCCTTCGAGAACGAGGGGCGAGCGCCATACTCGCCGCTCGCGTTCTCACTGACGTTCAAGGCAGTGGACGAAAGGCCCGAAGAGGCCAAGCCAATCGATGTTGCCCTGGTAGTTGTGTCCCCGCCGAACCGGCAGGGGCAGATCACGTTCGGTCCTCAGGCATGGTACAAGCGCAGCTTTGCCCAGCGCGCGCGCAAGGTGGCCGCTGAGGTGAACCCGTCGTTGATTCGCACATACGGGGACGCCTTCATGCCGATGGAAGACATCGACAGGATGGTGGAAGCGGATGCTTCGACCGTGAGCCGCGAGTCGCTCGTGAAGTCAGTCTCCGACCTGCCGGACGACCGCCGTGCAGCGCTTGAAGAGATCATCGAGAAGGCCAACCCGAACCGGCTTGCTACGATGCAGCCTCTCTTCGCGACCATCGACCTTGACCGACTGAAGAGGCAGCTTGGGATCGACGACCCCTCACCTGAAAGCAGGGCCATCGCCGAGAACCTGAAGGGGCTTATCCCTGATGGCGCGACGATTCAGGTCGGAGTGGGTACGCCATCTTCGTACATGCCGAGATTGGGAGTTTTCGATGAGAAGGTCGACCTGGGGTTGCACTCGGAACTGACCGTTCCTGGCGTGGCCAAGCTGGTCGGCGCGGGCGTCATCAACGGCTCGCGCAAGACCATCCACAAGGGTCGCGCTGTCGCGACGTCGTGGACAGGTGGCAGCGAGGAAGACCTGGCGATCATCGACGACAACCCGCTCTTCGAGCTGTACTCGCCTCACTACGTGCTGAATCCGACGGTGATTGCTCAGAACCATATGCAGGTGGGGATCAACAACGCTCTGTCTGTGGACCTGAGGGGACAGATAGCCTCAGAGAGCCTGTTCGGCGGCCAGATGTACAACGGCATTGGCGGCCAGCCGGACGCTCACCTGGGTGCGCTGTACTCAAAGGGCGGACGCGCGATTACGCTCCTGTACTCCACCGCGCTGAACGGTGCGGTCTCTCGGATAGTCCCGAGATTTGAGTCCGGCGAGATCGTCACGATGCCGCACTTCTGGTCGGATACCGTGGTCACTGAGTACGGGGTGGCTCGTCTGCTGGGCAAGAACCATCGTGAGAGAGCGGAAGCGCTGATAGCGATAGCCCATCCGGACTTCAGGGCCGAACTGAAGAGGGCCGCCACCGGCTGGCTGTTTGTGTAGATAGAATTCTAGGACCGTCTCGACGAGCTCGCCCTCGTTTGACGCTCACCTGCCCCCTGCGTACCATGAATCGGATAGTGCGACTGGTGCGCATGTGTCAAGTACTATGGAGGAACGTGTTGTCAGGGACTTTTGGTCTGGGCCGCCTCTTTGGCGTGAGGATACAGGTCCACTTCTCGTGGGTGTTTATATTCGCGCTGATAGCGTGGTCACTTGCGTCGTCGTGGCTCCCCAGCCGGTATGACTGGAGCCCGACGCAGTACTGGGTTGTTGGCATCGTCGGCAGCGCGCTGCTGTTCGTATGCGTGCTGATTCACGAGCTGAGCCACTCGCTGGAGGCGATCCGGCGCGGTCTCCGTGTCGAGAGCATCACGCTGTTCTTCCTTGGCGGCTTCTCACAGATCGACGGCGAATCGCGGAGCGCGAGCGAGGAGTTCTGGGTGTCTGTGGTCGGGCCGGTCGCCAGCCTGGGACTCGCCTGTTTCTTTGGCCTGCTGTACCTGAACCTGAGAGGCTCCGCCAGTCCGATAGCGGCGCTGACTCAGTACCTGATGTTCGTGAATCTGCTCATTGGGCTGTTCAACCTGATTCCCGCGTTCCCACTGGACGGCGGCAGGGTGCTCAGGTCGCTGGTGTGGAAGGCCACCCAGAGCCAGGAGCGCGCCACCAAGGTAGCCAGCCTGACAGGGTCTGCGCTCGGATTCGGGCTGATCGGCGTCGGAGTAGTCGCCATCTTCACGAACAGCCTGATCACGGGAATCTGGCTCATGTTCATCGGATGGTTTATACAGTCCACCGCATCCTCCGTGCGTCAGGGCGGTCCAGAGCGGCTTGTGGTGTCGGGCCGAACGGTCGGCGACGCGATGGACACGCAGCTACGAATTGTGCCGCCCGGCATCTCCATACGACGGCTCGTCGACGAGTACATTGTGGCCGAGATGCAGCGTGCGTACCTCGTCATGCTGGGGGACACGTTCTACGGTCTGATTACCGTCAGCGACGTTCGGGGCGTTCCAACAGAGGAGTGGGCGACGAAGTGGGTGTCAGAGGCGATGACCAAGTCCGAGGACACGATCACGCTCGCTCCTGACGATCCGTTGGAACAGGGACTGAAGCTTCTGGCGGACAGGAACATACAGCAGGCGGTCGTCCTGGACGACGATAGGCCGGTGGGGATACTGACGCGGGCGGGTGTGTTGCGCGTTATGGAGATCTCACAGCTCTCACCAGTGTCCCAGGAAGAGCAGACTCCGACTTAGGTCCAGACATCGAGTCAACGGCGATCATGCCGAGATCACATGGACGTTAGAGGGTGTCTGAGAAGTGATTTCAGGTAGGGACAGCCAGTCGGCGTAGCATCAGCCTGACCATGGCAGCATACACGAACGATTCCTCAGTCTCAGC
>JAGWBK010000055.1:12811-13211 GCA_021295915.1 Dehalococcoidia bacterium | reverse complement strand
CGCGCTGGCTGGCGAGCCTCGGTTACGAGGCCCATCTGATCGATCCGGTTTCCAAGCACCTGGAGCAGGCCCGCGAGGCATCGGCATCGCAACCGGACCATCCGCTGGCGAGTGTGTCCGAGGGCGACGCTCGCTCGCTGAGTTGGCACGATGAGAGCGTCGATCTTGTCCTGCTCATGGGCCCGCTGTACCACCTGCTCGCCAGGGAGGACCGGTTGGCCGCGCTGAGCGAGGCACGTCGTGTGCTGAGGAACGGGGGTATATTGATTGCCACTGGAGTCAACCGATACGCCTCACTGATGGACGGTCTCATGGATGGATACATCGACGATCCTGACTTCATGACCATTCTGTACCGCGACTTATCAGACGGTCGGCACCTGCCGAACTCGCACGCCCA
>JAGWBK010000055.1:0-12801 GCA_021295915.1 Dehalococcoidia bacterium | reverse complement strand
GTCCTGAGGAGTTGGAAGAGGAGATCGCCGAGGCTGGCTTCAGTATCAGAGGCATGTTCTCAGTGCAGGGACCGGGAGAGTACGCCACGGACCTCGATGATCGGATGGCTGACCCTCGAAGGCGAGAGCAGTTGCTTGACCTGATTCGCATGGTCGAGCAGGAGCGAACGCTGATGGGCATGGCAAGTCACCTCGTCGTGGCCGCCGAGAAGTGAGGTATCCGCTCCATTCACCGATCGTCGACTTCGAGCACAACGTGGCTGAACAGGGCATACGCCCGGTCGGAAGGGTAGGCATCGCTGCCCTCGTAGACGATGTCACCCAGCCCGAACTTCCCCATGTCCTCCAGGGTGAATGTCCAACCACCCCCCGACCCTTTGATGACGTCCCAACGCTGGGGAAAGTGACCGTAGACGGATATATCGCCGTCCACGCCGATTCTCTCGTAGAAGGCACGTTCCACTTCGATGAGCGTCTCGCTTTCGGCGACGAAGCGGGCGATCACCCTGTTGAACCCTTCCTGGTCAATGAAATGAGTGGCATCATGGCGGAGAGCGCCAGAGATCGTGTCGACGATCTCCTCGCGGACGCTGATTCCCTTCTGTTTAGCAAAGAAGTAGTCTTGGCGGGCGGAACCGTGCCAGCCAACGACCCCACCTTCCTCGATGACCTTGTTTCTGCCCGCTGGGAAGATGTAGTTGGCGCACGACGACACACACAGACCGAGCACGCGCACGTCCCAGCCATTCTCGTAAACAACCTCGCCGATCTTTATTCCCCAGTACACTGAGCCTCCAGGCGACATGATCGCGAGTTCAGAAGTGTTGCCCTGTTCCGCAAGCCGCATGAGCGTGTCGTAGCCCATTGCACTCATCCCGCCCAGGTAGATGATGGAGGAGCCCTCGACCCTTATCGAAGGCTCTGGGCCGGGAGAGCGACGCCCGGATGCTTCTAGTTGGCTCTCGCTGACGGTCGGGATAACTAGCTCGTCAACATCCGGCATGACGAAGACACCCGCCCTGGACGTCTCAGACTTCGGCGAGGCCGCCGTCTGGACATCGACAACCGGCATCGCCTCGGGCGTGCTGGGACGATCGCGATCGTTGCAGGCTCCCGTCGAGACCAACGCGACGGCCATCGCGACCAACAGCAGAACTCCTGGCAACTGCCTTCTCCCATTGACCCGTTGGTCTTTTTCACTGTAGTCGCTACACAAAAGTAACTCGCGACACTGTGACAGGATTGCCTACGTTGACTGCAACTTCAGACCCGGTTGTGGCTTCCCCGGTCCCCTCACCCTTACTGCGTAAGTCGCCACTACAGCGAGGGTCGGCACCATGAGCATTGGAATAATAGTCCACACAGAGTGCGCGGGAATATAGACCCAGACTTTAGTGGCGAACACATGGAGAGTCGCCGTAGGCAGCCCTATCGTCACCAGGAGTGGCAGTATGGTCCTTGTAGATGAGGTGACAGCTTGCTCCTTTATCAATGTCCACACTGCGAGTCCTCTCAGCAAGGTACCTCCGATCAATAACGTGACGTAAATGTGCGGTGGCCACGGGAACGCGATAGCTGCATCCGGGCGGAGGAGATATGGTGGAATGAAGCTGCCGGGGCTGTCCAGAACCGTTGCCAGCCCAATGAACAGCAGCGAGTGCCGAAATGAGACTCCTGACAGTTTCCTGGCGAACCAGACTATTGCGACCAGCCGGACAGCCGCGCTTGTCGTTATCAACCACGCGGATGTCTCCATCGAGTGGAGATACCCCAATGCGGGTAGGACAGTAAAGAGTCCACTTATGCCCCCAATAATGACGTATAGCCACAGGTACGAGAGCAGATCATGACGCAGGCGACGAACAAACGGGTACGAGACGACCAGAAGAATGAAAGGGGCGAAGTATGACACGTTTGAGTTTGCCCAGAGAACCACAGGAGCTCTGCAACAATCCCCGCCGAAGTCAAGAATAACCAATGGCGCGGCAATGAAGTCGCGCAGGATTTTGAAGCCGAAGAACAGCATGGTTGCCCAGACGACTATCTGACCGGTCGAGCCACTGCCGGTCCACACTCTCGCAGTCACGCTTCCTCCGCTGCTGTGTTCTTTCATAGCAGAGGTTACGAGATCGACGATCATCGCCGGCCATACCTTGAGGACTCCCAGCCCACCGCCATCGCGACGCATTCGGTCTCGAAACAGCTGGACCATCAGCTCTCCGTACTCGCGCCGATGCTCCCGTGGGTAGGCGACAAGCAGCGCACGGTAGAGTTTCTCGGACAGCACGTCAGGCGCCCTGCTTCCCTGTGGATGTCGGTCGCCTGCTCCTGGCGGTTAGTACTAGGTGTTCCAGTCTTCCGACTTCCGCGTCGAGCACGCGCCCACCCAGGTTGGTCATCCTGTAGTAACGTCGACGCTGGTCGTCCAGTTCGGGATCTGGTCGTTCGTCGCTCTCCTCTATGAGTCCTGAGACCAGCATCTGCTTGACGGCGCCGTACAGCGTTCCCGGTCCCATGGTGACCGTACCATTGGTGAATAGCTCCACCTCCTGCATGATCGCGTAGCCGTGTTTATCCCCGGTGGCCAGCGCCATCAGGATATGAAACTGTGCGGTTGGGAGGGGAAGCAGGTCTGTAGGGGATCGGTCCGTCAATGTCTGAACCTTCATTTACGAAGCAGGTGCCAGCTATATTGGCCATCGCTATATCGGCTAACGATAGATTAGAGCCGCTGGCACAACTTGTCAATCGCTCGCAGCGAGAGCCTGGCAGATCTCTCTGCCAAAGGACCAGGTTGAGAGTGTATCCTCCCTCATCCAAGAGTACTTCACAGCCGCATTCTTGATTGCGGGAGACTTGAGGGGTGAAGGTGACTAAGGTTCGGGACCTGCCAATATCGCGGAGTAAGTCGAGGAGTGACAAGACTTTAGAAAGTGTCTGAGGAGAATTGGCCTTTATTTGGACCTGTGGTCTGCTACTGTCAAGACAGGTCCTGTTCAGGGACACTACGTCAGAGAGGAGGTCTGAGTTGACCGAGTCAGAAATCCCAGTACATGGGACGCCTTAGACTCATGGCCTTGATGTAGCGTCCCAGGAAAGGCCATAACATGCTTACCAGAATGCGAACGGTTGGTGCCTCCATTGCTGCTCTCGTGCTGCTGGCCGCCATTGGCACAACGTTAGTGCTGGCCCAGAGCGGGAGTGATGCACCCTCCGACACAGGCCCTGTCGATTTGGACACGATCAGGGAGGACGCAGTTCGTAACCTGTTCGACAGTGACGGCAGAATGGTGAACCCCGAGCACCAGCTGGCTGTAATCGCAAAGGAACACGAGGGTGGTTTCGGGGGTTACTACTTCGACAAAACCGACAAGAGTACCGTCTACGTTTACATGAAGGACGTCACAAAGACGACCGCTGCTGAGGCCGCGTTCCGGGCAGCATACAGCAGTGATCGCCAGGTCTCCCGAGTGATCGCCGTCCAGGGCCCTGATCGAAAGCGGCATATTGCCTGCCAGGGCATCGATACGAGAGGTCGAAAACCGCATCCGGATCGGTCTCTTCGATGCGGACCAGATCGACGACGTGCGCCGGATAATGGAGACGCTGGGGATTCCAGACGGAGCCGTGGCCATTAGCGAGAACTACTCAAGGTTGCTCGCGGGCAAAGTGGCGTCCTCTCGTGGGTGGGATTCAACATGAGACCGGTTGGTACACGAACACCTGTACAATCGGCTTTGTCACTGAACGAGACGACGTGGAAGGCCTGGTTGTCGCCTCGCACTGCACGAACGAGGACAAGGACGTAGGTGGCGTCGATGATGCGGACATCCACCAGCCGAACGACCCATTGGTCGGTGAAAACATAGTCGCTGAGGCGACCATTGACCCGGTGCTGTACAACATCGACCACGATCAATGCCCAGACGGGTGGGTCTGCCGGTACTCAGACGCAGCATTCGCCGAACTTGATAGTGACATGAGTCTGGACTTGGGTGAAGTTGCCAAGCCTGAAGAAGTTGGCGAAACCGATGTCGGTCCGGCCGGGACCACGTTCACAATCACCTCGGACTCCGCGAGCGTCAGTGTAGGTGACGAAATCTACTACGTGGGCAGATCGGAAGGCTGGCAGACAGCAGAGGTCATCGAAACCTGTGGGTATGCAATCTTCTTGCCCAACATAAGGATCATTTGCGTCGTAACTGCAGAAGTTACCGGCGACAGTGACAATCCATCCACTGGAGACAGCGGCGCACCGGTGCTAAAGCCTAGCTCTGGGAACAATGTGAAACTCATGGGAACGCTGTTCGGAGGTTCGGTCGCCCATCCAGACGAGTTCGACTTCTCGTCGCTCGGCAACATTTACTTGGAACTCGGTCGGTCTTCAACTTGGGACTCGTGCGCTTCCGGGTGCTAGCAGCGTAGAATCTGTTGCGCAGGGATAGTCCTCGAACGATAAAGGAGGCCAACAGCGTGAACCGACGGAAGCCCCCGTTGCTCTGGCGACGGGGGATTCCTTGTGGTGCGCTCCTGATTTCCGTAGGGGTGTTCTTCTTCGTGATGAACTTAGGTTCCGCCATGGAGTCTCTGAGCGGCAACGCAAAGGAGTAACTCCTTTGCGCCGGGAAGCCGAACATGGTTCCCAAGTTCACGTAATGCCGTTTCAGTCTGAGCAGGCCGCACTCGGCCCATCTTCTTTGCTGCTTCAATCAGTTCGATGGCCATGACTCCGCGACGTTGTCTGCCGGAAGAGTAGTTGAGCGAATACAATCCCGTCCGAGGAGTGCGACCCAGTGTCAGCACAGACCCAGCCCACCGATTCCGGCACCGTCCGGGAATCAGCCCGCATAACCAGCCTCGACCTGATACGCGGGGTTGCGGTGCTCGGCATTCTGCTGATGAACGCCGTTTCCTTCAAGTTCGGCCCTGCGCCCTACTTCAACCTGAGCGCGGGCGGCTCTGAGACCTGGCTCGACTGGGCGGTTGGCATCTTCGGCGAGGTATTCGTCGACCAGAAGTTCATGGGGCTGTTTTCGCTGCTTTTCGGAGCGGGGATGATTCTCTTCATCGACCGCGCCGCCAGCAGGGGAAGGCGCGCGGTTGTGCTGAACCTGTGGCGGAACGTGCTGCTGCTGGGAATCGGCATCCTTCACAGCCTGTTGTGGTATGGCGATGTGCTGATGTCCTACGCGATAGCATCGTTCTTCCTCGTAGCGATGCGAAAGCTGCCGAATCGGGCGCTGATCTCCGTAGGAGCTGTCGCGTTTGCGCTGTCTGTTGGCTGCTCACTGTTCGCCCAGAACATGGCCGACACGACGACCGTATCGCTGTCAGGGCTCTGGACAACAGGGGATATCTCGACCGAGGATCCGATCGCGGTCCTCTTCCTGCTGGGCTACTTCTTGCGCGCGCTTGGGCTGATCCTCATCGGGGCCGGCCTGTATCGCACCGGCTTCATGAACGGAGGGATGTCGGAGAGAACGTACCGACTGACCGCAACTGTCGGGCTGGCCATCGGCCTTCCGCTCGCCGCCGCCGGAGTAGTTATCACAGCCATGAACGACTACTCACGCGAGATCGCCTTCATCGGCCAGATACCCAACACACTCGGCACGATTCCTGCTTCTCTGGGATACATGAGCATCATCATCCTCTGGAACAACCGCGCGGATAGCTGGCTCAAGGGGCGCCTGCGCTCGGTCGGGAGGATGGCGCTGACCAACTACCTGACGCAGACGGTGCTGGGAGTGCTGGTGCTTACGACCCTGCTGGGCGACGTCGACTTCGTAAACCGAGCCGCCGTGCTGCTGTTTGTGTTCGCGGTGTGGGCGCTGCAGATATGGTGGTCGCAGGCGTGGCTGAGTCGCTTCCTGTTCGGACCCGCCGAGTGGCTCTGGCGAGTCGCCACCTACCGCACGGGACAGCCGCTGCGGCGCGTTAGCAGCTAATCGCCCTGTAGCTCCGCGTCGTGCTCGCCCAGATCCGGGGCCTCCGACCTCAGCGTCCATGGTGTCGCGCTCATCTTGAATGGCGCGCCGGGCATCGTGCCTTTTTCATGTCCAGCTTTAAGCTGGTTGGAGCGTACGAAGAAGTCGCGCTCTTCCAGGTGGGGATCGATCAGCAGCCGGTCTACGGTGAGGGTCATGCCGATCAGCAGCCTCAGCGGGGCCAGGCCGTGGAACAGGTCCTCCATCGTGTGACGTGCGAGGTGCGGCCGCAGCATCTCCTCGATCTCGGCTGCGTGCCGCCTACGGTCCGCGGTCGTGGCGTACCTCGGGTTGTAGGCTATGTCGGGGTCGTCGAAGAAGAGCCACATGTACTCCCACGTCGCGTCGTGGCGGACGTTCAGGGACACGTAGCCGTCCTTACACGGCAGCAGAGGCGTCGATCCTCTCTTTTCCGGGGCGCCCCGGTGCATAGCTCCCAGCACCTGGGGGCTGAACGCCGAGACGGCAGCCTCCTGCATCGACAGATCGACGTGCTGGCCCTCGCCGGTCAGGTCCCTGTGCGCGAGCGCGGTCATCGCACCGAGAAAGGCGCATGCCCCGGCCTGGAAGCACGACTCGTCGCCCGGCTCCTTCAGCGGCTCGCGGTCAGGCGAGCCGTTGACGTAGGACTGCCCAGAGGCGCCATACATCACGAGATCGGTAGCCTGGTAGTCGCGCCACGGGCCGGTCTGTCCGAACGGCGTGACGGACACGACGACGATGCCGGGATTTAATACCACGAGGTCAGCGTATGTCAGCGTAGGGGCAGAGCCTGCCCCGTACGTGATACGGGGTTTCAAACCTGCCCCTACCACCACGTCTGCCGTCGCACAAAGATCTTGTAATCTATCCCGACCTTCTGACGAATTCAGGTCGACCGTCACACCGCGCTTGTTGGTGTTCAGGTACCTGAACATCCCACCGGTGTCTATGTCGGGGTTGTCGTGCGGGAAGGGGCCGAGCTTACGGGAGGGATCGCCTCCAGGTGGCTCGACCTTGATGACGTCCGCGCCGAAGTCGGCGAACATCTTGGCGCAGAACGCGCCTGCCATGCCCTCGAATTCACCGACAGACAGATCAACGACCCGCAGGTCGGAGAGTGCCGACACGGTCACCGCCGGTCACCGAAGTCGCCGAACCTCTTGTCGCGCTCCCTCGCACGATTGATGCCGACCGCGCGCTCCTCGCCAAGGGCATCATCGCGCTCGCGACGGTACGCGACCGACAGCGCGTGCGTCTGGAACGCGCTCTTGACTCCGGACCTGAAGCCCATCTCATCCTGCATCTGGTTGACTGAGTACTTGGAGATTCTCACCGCGAACGGGTCCTGGAGCGCGATACGCTGCGCGAGCGCCATCGTCTCCTCCTCCAGCTTGTCGGCGGGCACCACGCGGTTGACCAGCCCAAGACGCTCCGCCTCTTGCGCGTCGATCCAGTCGCCGGTGAACAGGTACTCCTTGGCCTTCCTGAAGCCGATCTCCCACGGCAGGCTGGCGAACTGCACGTGCGGACCTCCCCAGCGGACGGTGCGGTCGGAGAACCGGGCGTCGTCTGCAGCGACGATCAGGTCGCACGCAGTCGCTAGGATCAGCCCGCCCATGATGCAGTAGCCCTGCACCTGCGCAATGGTCGGTTTGGGGAAGTCGCGCCACCTGAGCGTATTCGCCATATTCAGGTTCCAGCTCCGGGTGTACGCACCGGAAATACCGGGCGCGTATGGGCGCTCCTCCCTGTCGGCCATCTCCTGCGGACTTCCGAGGTCGTGTCCCGACGAGAAGTGTTCGCCAGCTCCGGCCACGATGACGACGCGGACCGAGTCGTCGTCAGCCACGCTCATCAGCGCGTCGTCGAACTCCTCCAGCATCATGCGGCTCTGCGCGTTGCGGACCTCAGGCCGGTTCACTGTGATGGTCAGCACCGAGTCGGTGCGATCGAGCAGCAGGTTTTCGTAGGTCATTTTTCTGTCCCCGTGCAAAAAAGGGCAAGGAAGTTGGCGACCGGCGTTTCACCCTCACCCCAGCCCTCTCCCTGAGGGAGAGGGGGTCTGTTGGCCGTCATCTGTGCTTGTCGAAGGACGCCTAATCAGCGGTAACCTTCTCGCCTTCCAGCCCCTCGGTCTCCACCACCTGGGCAGCGCGCTCGTGCTGGTTGATGTTGTTCATCCTCGCGTCATTGGCGCGCAGCCACGTCTCGCGGCTCTCGTTGACCCACTTGTACGAGTCGAGGTAGTCGTCAAGCAGCCCGTTGACCTGCGGGACGACATAGCGAGCGACGAGGTCCCAGCTACGGCGCGTGTTCTCGCGGTTCGCCCAGTCGTGAACGAAGCCGATGACGCACCCGAAGCCCCCGGTAAGCTCCATCATGTCGTGGATCTTTGCAACGAGGTCGTCGGGGGTGCCGATGACCGCGGTGCTCTCGTCGGAGTAGGCGACGTCGTCGACGGCCTCGTCCGGCGTCTTGTAGATCGTCCCCTGGCCTGCGGCGAGGGTGCCGACGGTGTACTCGTTGTTGTGTAGCATCAGGCCATCGCGCGCCTGCTTGCGAGCCTCCTCGCGGGTCTCAGCGATGTGCCAGTTCATCACGATGCGCCAGTTCTTGCGGTCGACCTTATTGCCGTGCTGGGCCGCCGACTCCTCTGCGAAGCTCCACTGGGTCGGGAGCGAGCGCATTCCGGCCTTCGTCATAGAGCCGATCGAGAGAACTCCGGCCTCGTGCTTGCCGGCGAGCGTCATGCCTGACGGCGTGAGGATCGAGGCGACCGCAAACTCCATCTTCTCCTGCAACGGCTTTAGCTGGAGCCTGGCGTCGCGCAGTGTGAACCACTCGGACTCGTAGGTGAAGCGATCGTCGGTCTCGAACAGGCGCCGGATTACACCCATCGCCTCGTCCTGCCTGTCCCGCAGCACCATAGGGTCCATGCCCAGCGTGTGAGCGTCGGACGGCAGCGCGCCGGGGCCCGATCCGAAGATCACGCGACCCCTGGACTGGTGGTCGAGCTGCACCATTCGCTGAGCGACCATGAACGGGTGGTGATACGGCAATGAGACAACGCCGGTGCCGAGCATGATCCTGTGAGTGCGCTCCGCAGCGGCCGCAAGGAAGATCTC
Organism: Dehalococcoidia bacterium; assembly: GCA_021295915.1. Lineage (NCBI taxonomy): Bacteria > Bacillati > Chloroflexota > Dehalococcoidia > Dehalococcoidia bacterium. The sequence continues at coordinate 3,707 of JAGWBK010000055.1, read as the reverse complement.
GGGAGATGCGATGATCTCCCAGCCTGTCGAGTGATGCTCGCCGCACCAGAACTCGTCGTACCCGAGATAGTCCATAAGCTGGACGAGCTCGAGGTTGCTCTGAAACTGAAGTGTGGGATTTTCTCCTATGGGATGATGCGGCGCAAGAAACGCACCGAAGCGCAGGGCTGGCATGATCTTCCTCTCAACTCAACGTAGCTGGTAGCCGGTTTGGCCGAAGGTTATTGTAGCGGAGGGTAGGGTGGCAAGTGGGGCGAGACAAGTCGTGGCGTGCTAGAATTCCCTTGTAATGGAGACTCAGACGCGCAGAATAAGGCGACGTCTAGTCCGTGAAGGTTGGTATCTGGAACGACACGGCAGAGGCCACGACATTTACCGACATCCGGACATACCGCACACAATCATTCTGCCTCGCCACCGAACTGTATCGTCAGGAGTAGCCCGTAGAATCGCTAAGGACGCTGGTTGGGAGGAATCGTGAAGTATCCAGTACTAATTGATGGAGAGGACGGAGCCTACGGCGTGGTCTTCCCTGACCTCCCCGGATGCGTGGCAATGGGCACCACAATCGATGAGGCGCTGGCAAACGCAGAGGAGGCTGTGCGGGACTGGGTCGAAAGCATGGAGTCACACGAACAGCCCATCCCCTCACCAAGCAACCCGGGGACAGTCGAAGTAGAGCCCGGAAGCACGCTGAAGTCTGTCTCGCTGACTCGCACTGTTCCTAGCGCAAGCAGATAGTAGCAACGCTAGGAACAGATACTAGACCACATCCTCTTTAAGCCGGCTCCGCCACGAATACGGGAATCGTCCGGCTCGTGCGCTCCTGGTACTCAGCGTATGGCGGGAAGGCCTTGACGGCGATGTCCCACAGGCGGGCGCGCTCACCATCGTCCTCGACTTCCCGGACAGTCATCGAGTACACGTCGGTCTCGTCGCGGATCTCGACGCTGGCGTCTGACCGGAGGTTGTACACCCACACAGGATGCGTCGGCGCTCCGCCCCTCGATGCCACCAGCACGTAGTTGTCTCCGTCCTTGACCCGCATCAGCGGTGTTTTGCGGATGGCGCCGGTCTTGTTTCCCCGGTTCGTCACGATGATGACGGGCAGACCGGTCTCCCGGAGCGTCGTGCCCTCGGTGCCTCCGCTGCCCTCGTATTGCTCGACCTGATCGCGTACCCACTCGGTGGGTGAGGGTATGTATTCAGCCATGATTGTGTGTGCCTCCTGGGTTGGTGGTTGTCGGGGTCATGATAGCTGGAATTAGAATTGCTCTCTACTGTCCTTGTGGTTAACCGATATCCACTCAAGTCCTGGCGCAATTGAACGCTGTTATAATCGCATACGAGACCGGGAGGGCGAACATGGTCACGACACCAAGGCTAACCTACCAGGACTATGCCAACCTCGAGGGTGACGAACGTTATGAGCTCCTCGACGGAGAGTTGATTTTGGTCGCAGCACCCAACGAGGACCATCAGACCGTCAGCTTGCGGATGATAGTACGGATGAACAGTTTCGTGGAGGAACGCCATTTGGGCCGCATCTTTCATGCCCCATACGACGTTCTGTTCGAAGACACCAATGTCGTACAGCCTGATCTGTTGTTCGTCTCCACGGAGCGGGACCATATAAGGACACCGGCCAACATCCAGGGAGCGCCGGACCTGATCGTCGAGATACTGTCGCCTTCGTCATCACGGCGTGACTGGCGCGATAAGCGTGAGTTGTATGCAAGGCATGGCGTGCTGGAGTACTGGATAATTGATCCGACGAACAGGTTAGTGTCGAGGAGATCGAACAGACCTGCGCCGAGGGCGACGTGGCAACGTCCACGGTCCTGGATGGCTTTGACGTTAGGCTGGACGAAATCTTTTCGTAGGTCTGACTGTCTGAGTCTGCCGAAGTCGACCCACTCCGCATCGATTTACCGGAGGCGGGCGCGTTCACCGTCGTCCTCGACCTCCCGGACGGTCATCGAGAGTACATGTCGGTCTTGTTCCCCCGGTTCGTCACGATGAAAACAGACAATCTTTTCTCCCGAAGCGTCGTTCTCTCCACCCCTCATCTGATCTCATTAAGCTCGACCTGATCGTGTACCCACTCAGTCGGTGAGGGAATGCACTCAGCCATGGTTGTGTGTGCCTCCTCGGCTAGTGGTTGTCGGGGTCATGATTGCTGACCGAAGTGGGTTCACGTGGGCAGCTGAGTCTCGTACACCCGAACTTGGTTTCTTCTCGCCAGTCTCTTGTCGTCATCTGATGTGACGACTCCGAAGACCGCGCCAGTGACTTCAGCCTCGGGGAATATATTCTCTAACGCGGTCCGCGTATCTACCACCCGCGTGATGTCATTGGCTTCTATGGTGTAAGACGCTTCGACAGCCAGATACGCTTCTGTCTGGGTATCATCATTCCTGCCCTGGATGACCAGGTCTGTTTCCAGGATTCGAGACTGATCGCTCCTCGAAATGGCTGGGCTATCGCTGCTCGCCGCCTCTTCCAAAAGCGCCTTGAAACCCACGTCCACCCTGTTGGGCAGTTGCATACTGACGAGTACGACCGGCTCGTCCACATTCAGACGGTTGCCGATCACCTGCATGACTCGCCCTTGCAGGACAGACTCGACACCCAGCCCATTGAGCTGTCCCAGGTCAGTGCCGAGACCTACCATATCGCCACGAACTCCCTCGACCTCACCACGAAGTCCCTCGACGGATTCTACGAGGGCAGAAATAGCATCCCCCATTTTGGCGATCGCTGCATCCCTCCTGATTTCAGCCTCTTCACGCCGCGCTTCCGCCTCCTCACGCCGTACTCCCGCCGCCTCCTGGCGTCGGACCAGTTGAAGGATTTCGCTTACCTTCTCTTCAGTAACGCCAGAGTCTCCCTGAAACATTACTGACCTCAGCTCTGTCAGAGCCTCCGGGTTCTCTCTCAGTACCTCTAAGATGTCACTGACTGTGTTGATCTGTCTGTTCATCGTCCTTCACTTTATCATGACCTGTAAGATTCCAGCCTACCATTGATTGCACACCCCCTTGACCCCACCTCCACCCCTCCCCTATCATTTCTATAAGAACATATATTCTTATTGCAGGCAAGCCATCCCATGTCCATAGCCACCATTATCAAAGACAACACCGACGACGGACTAAACATCGTCCGGTTCCTCATCGACGTCATGGACGACAACATCGGTGACGCCACCCTGAGCCACCGGCTCGCCGCGGCCAGACTGCTCACCGTCTATGGACAGGCCGACGCTGACGACTTCATCGACGACAACACTCCCGAAAATCTGGCTCGAGATAGACGAGGGACTCAGAACCCTCATCAACGCCAGGACCGACAACGGGCGAGTCATCTGCATGTTTCTCATCGACGTGATGGAGGGCAAGTGCGAAGGCAGCCACGTCGGACACCGGGTATCAGCAGCCAGGGAGCTTCTCAGCCGCGCCTTCGGCAAGAGTCCCACCAGGTCACTGCCTCGTAAGTCACGACCGGCAACACCCCGCAGGGCCTCTCGGAAGAACCAGATGATCCCAGAAAAGGCCCGCTTCCAGGCCGCAGTCGACGAGACACTTGCCGCTCAGACAGCGGTCCTCGACAAGCCAGAGCCGCAACCTGAGCCTGAAACCTTAGATCCAACCAAAGTCTACAGAGAACCCAATTGGGATCCCCTCGACATCGACGAGAAACGGCTC
>JAGWBK010000054.1 GCA_021295915.1 Dehalococcoidia bacterium | reverse complement strand
CGGTGGCCAAGAGTACTTAGCCTTGGAGAGTGGTCTCCCCAGCTTCCCACAAGATTTCACGTGTCCCGTGGTACTCAACAACACTCCAGGAGTCCGACGCCTTTCACCTACGGGACTTTCACCCTCTTTGGTTGTCCTTTCCAGGATCATTTGGTTAGGCGGCGGATTTTTGACTCCTTGCTCCCTACTGAGAATGGAGCGGGCGCGTGTTACAACCCCTGACAGACATAGGCTCTCATACCACTAAGCCAGCCAGGTTTGGGCTCATCCCCTTTCGTTCGCCACTACTCAGGGAGTCTCGGTTGATTTACTTTCCTCGGGTTACTTAGATGTTTCAGTTCACCCGCTTACCCCTCGCTTACGCGAGTGCCTTGGTATGACCCAAGGCGGGTTTCCCCATTCGGGAATCCTCGATTAAGCTCACTAGACAGCTAGCCGAGGCTTATCGGCTCTTGGCCCCTAGGCATCCACCGTAGACCCTTAGTAACTTGACCCACATTTGGGCTCATATGCTTAATTGCAATACTTCTTTACTAAGGGACAGGATTCAACTGTTAATGTGCATTCTCGACCGGTTCCAATCGGTCGTCGCCGAGTCTTTTGAACCGGACCTTTCCCTGTAAGGGGTGGCCGGAAATTTGTCAGCGGTATGTGATTATAGGCAGAGGGCCTGCCCGCGTCAAGCCGTGATGACACACCAAATGGCTAATGTTACAATTCGGCGTGGCCGCCACCAGCGTGCCGGTTGAACTTATACATCAGCAAGAACGTACCTGTAAGGAGAATACAGAATGGCAGAAACAAGGACGGCGAACTCCGTTTGGGAAGGCGACCTCACGAGCGGCGGAGGGAAGGTGACTGCGGCGACCTCAGGGGCGTTCTCGCAGATGGCTGTGACCCAGCCCACGCGCTTTGGCGGGGACGAAGGAAACACAAGCCCAGAAGAGTTGATTGCAGCGGCACACGCCTCCTGCTACAGCATGGCGCTGTCCGCAGGTCTCACAAGGGCAGGCACACCGCCAGGCACGTTGGACGTTAGCGCCAGTGTCACCCTCGACTTTGTCGATGGTGCGCCCACAGTGGTATCGAGCGAGCTCACGGTGCAGGGGACCGTGGACGGAATCAGCGAGGAAGATTTCGTCGCGGCCGCAGAGGCCGCCAAGGACGGATGCCCGATCTCGCGTGCAATGGTTGGAAACGTTGAACTCAGCGTGTCGGCCTCCCTGGCGTAACTTTTGACACTCGATTCAGGCTGTTGCTAGCCTGATGGCATCAGTGAATATAGAGGCTAGGACGGAGACGAGTAGAAGGGCACCTGACAGCCAAGCGAGCCTGGAGACGGTGAGAGCAGGCGCTGGCAGTCCTTTCGAACATCACTCCTGAGCCTTGGATCGAACGCTCTGGATTCAGAGTAAGTAGGCTCCGACGGAATCGCTCCCCGTTATTCGAGCGGCCCGGTCGCCTTAGCGCCGCCGGGGTTAAGAGTCCGATCCGCAGCGGCGGACGGGAACTTGGGTGGTACCGCGGTAGCAGGCAAGAGTAAAGCCAGCTCCCGTCCCTGATTTAGACAGGGACGGGAGCTTTTTATTTTAGGTTGCTGGGAGAGTGGAAATGTTCAATCCAGTCAGTTCACGAGTAGACTTTTCAGCCATGGAGCGGGAAACGATCGACTGGTGGAACCAGAATGATGTACCGCGGAAGTACCGAGAGCGCAACCTGGACTCAGATCGCACGTACTCCTTCATCGACGGCCCCATCACGGCCAACAACCCCATGGGAGTCCACCACGCCTGGGGCCGTTCGTATAAAGACCTCTTCCTGAGGTTCAGGAATATGCAGGGCTACAAGCAGCGGTTTCAGAACGGATATGACGGGCAGGGGCTCTGGATAGAAGTAGAAGTCGAAAAAGAGCTTGGCTTCACTTCCAAACGAGACATCGAAGGTTTTGGGGTCGGCGAGTTCGTCGACCTGTGCAAGTCTCGAGTTGACCGATTCGCCGATACGATAACCGAGCAGTCCAAACGGCTTGGATACTGGATGGACTGGGACAACTCCTACCACACCAAGTCCGACGAGAACAACTACATGATCTGGCACTTCCTCAAGACGTGCCACGAGAAGGGCCTGGTCTACAAGGGCAGAGACGTAATGCCCTGGTGCCCCCGCTGCAGCACAGGACTGTCCGAGCACGAAATCGTCACGGAGGGCTACGTAGAGATAGTCCATCCCGGCCTGTTCGTGAAATTCCCGCTGCTGGACAGGGACGGGGAATCGCTACTGATATGGACGACCACTCCCTGGACGCTGTCTTCAAACGTGGCCGCGGCCGTCCATCCTGAACTGACATACGTCAAAGTCAGAAACGGAGACGACGTACTCTACCTGGCCAAGGGCAGGTTGCCTGTCCTCAAGGGCGACTACGAAGTCATGGAAGAACTTCCCGGTAGCAAGCTTGTTGGGCTTCGATACACGGGCCCGTTCGATGAACTTCCCGCGCAAGAGAGTGTTGAACACCGTGTCGTTGAGTGGGACGAGGTATCTGAGTCAGAAGGCACGGGCATCGTGCACACTGCGCCTGGAGCCGGTAAGGAAGACTTCGCCCTTGGGCGTGAGTACGGCCTGGATGTAATAGCCCCTCTGGACGACGAAGGGGAGTTCGTAGACGGCTTCGATTGGCTAACGGGGATGAGTGTCTTCGACGTCAATGAACCGATCTACGACAGCCTCAAAGAGAAGGGCGTCTTCTACTACGTTGAGCCGTATTCCCACCGGTATCCGGTCTGCTGGCGATGTGGTACGGAGCTTGTATTTCGGCTGGTCGACGAGTGGTTCATCCGCATGGAGCCGGTCCGTGAACTGCTTATGCAGATTACGGAGAATATCGAGTGGATCCCATCTTTCGGAAAGGCGCGCGAACTCGACTGGCTCCGCAACATGGACGACTGGATGATCTCCAAGAAGCGCTACTACGGTCTTGCGCTTCCCATCTTCGAATGCCACGAGTGTGGCGAATTCGAGGTAATTGGCTCGGAACACGAGCTCAAGGAGCGAGCCGTGGAGGGCTGGGAGGATTTCGAAGGCAATTCACCTCACCGGCCCTGGGTCGATTCCGTCAAGATCAACTGCTCAAACTGCAGCGCTGCCGTATCAAGGATTGAGGATGTGGGGAATCCGTGGCTGGACGCTGGAATTGTCTCATTCTCCACGCTGGGATACAGAGACGACCGCGACCATTGGAAAGAGTGGTTCCCGGCAGACTGGATATCAGAGAGCTTCCCCGGCCAGTTCAGGAACTGGTTCTACAGCCTGCTGACCATGGGGGCAATTCTCATGGAGACTGAGGCCTTCAAGCTCGTGTTCAGCTACGCACTGATGCGTGACGAAAACGGCGAGGAGATGCACAAGTCCAAAGGCACAGCGATCTGGTTTGAAGACGCTGCCGAGACTATGGGCGTGGACGCCATGCGCTGGACTTTCGCCCGCCACAGCCCGGAGAACAATATCAACTTTGGATTCGGCACGGCCGACGAGGTCCGTCGCCGATTCATGATTCCACTGTGGAACGTGTACAGCTTCTTCGTCACCTACGCGAATATCGACCAGTTCGATCCATCGATCGATGCTCCCCCCGTTGAGCACCGACCTGACCTAGACAGGTGGATCATTTCAGAGCTGCACCAACTGATAGCTCAGGTTACCCAAAGCCTTGAACGCTTCGAACCTGACTCGGCGGCAAGGCGCTCCGAGGAGTTTGTGGAGTCTCTCTCGAACTGGTATGTGCGGAGAAGCAGAAGGCGGTTCTGGAAGAGCGGCCTTGTCGGCGGCGCGAACGCCTCGTCAAATGGCGCAAGTGACGATGATCTTTCGGATAAGCTGTCGGCCTATGCCACTCTGTACGAAGTACTAGTCACGCTTACCAAGCTGCTCGCACCGATCGTACCTTTCGTAACAGACGTCATGTACAGGAACCTCACCAGTGGTGAGGCGAGTGACAGCGTGCATCTGGATGACTACCCAGTTGCCGACCTATCCCTGATCGATGAGCGGCTCAATGAAGTTACGAGGCTCGCACAGCGTGTTTCGTCGATGGGCAGGGCGGCGAGAAGCAGGGCACAGATCAAGGTCAGGCAGCCCCTGGAAACAGTGCTTGTGAAGACGCGGACAGACAGCGAAAGGGCCTTATTGGACACTGCGGCACCGCAGATTCTCGATGAGCTAAATGTACGTGCCGTGACCCCGGTTAGCGGAGAGAGCGATGTCGTCTCATACGTAGTCCAGCCAAACTTGCCCATCCTGGGCCCAAAGTATGGACGCGAGGTGGGCAAGTTAAGACAGGCGTTGGAGTCGGCTGATCCCGCGGAGGTTGCGGCAAGCCACTCGGCTGGCAAGCAAGTTGTCGTCGGGGAGTACACCCTTGAACCAGAGGAAGTTCTGGTAAGCACCAGGGAACTCGAGGGCTTTAGTGTATCGTCTGACGCAGGCTATACGGTGGCCGTCTCGACAGAAGTGACTCCAGAACTGCTGCTGGAGGGGCAGGCCAGGGAACTGGTCCACAGGATCCAGAACATGCGACGTGATGCCGGGTTTGATATCACCGACTACATAACCACGTACTACACAGGCGGTGATCTGGACGATCTGGTAGGGACGCACGGCGAATACATCAAGCAGGAGACCCTCAGCTTCGATCTCGTGTGTGCTCCACCTCCATCCGAAGCCTTTGCCGCCGAACAGTCCTTCGACGGGTTGGTCAGTAATTTGGGGGTACTCAAAAGCACTGGCTGACCAGGCTTGCCAGAAGTCATTCCCCTCGCCCTCACCCGATAGGCAACTCGAGGGCGCGGCGTCAGAGCTCGGCGATGCTGCGCCCTTCGTCTGTATTGTCCTGTGGTGTTTCCCTGCGCCTGTCCAGTCTTGACAGGTTGAAAGGTGCACACTCGGGCCTTGCCATTGGATACTCAGCGAACAGTTTGTGACGTTTTGCGCACACTATTACATGCTTTTGCGACTATTTCGGTAATATACTTCATGAAACGTGACGGATATGCTTTGTGCTTTGTTGCACAATGTTGACATACCGTCAATTCACTCATATGCTCAGCGAGAAGCCCAACTCTGATGTAATGAGTTGAAGTGCAGGTGCTACGGGAATTCCGAGGTTAGACCGACCAGTGCCTAGCTGAGATAACGAGAAGGAGTCTGAGATGCTACCAATCGTACAGCTAAGACATGTCACCAGAGATGACGTCCAGAGAATTGCCGGTTGGCTCTCGGACGACGACGTATCTTCGAGGTGGTTCGGTCACTACGCATGTGGAGATCCGGTACATCGAGGATACGAGCCCGGACTCATGCTCGGTGCATCTACAGAGGACTGGGTGAGGGTCTTCGACCGTGACAGACAGCGCCTGATCTTCTCGATTTACTCAAGCGAAGAGGGGCACATAGGCGAGTGCCAGGCGGTGTTCGACGAGAATGGCGATGTAGAGATCTCTCTGCTTGTCGGCAGGAAAGAGCTGTGGCATAGAGGCTTCGGCGCCGCAGCAGCGATACAACTGCTGGACAGGATATTCTACGACTTCCCCGCCGATCAGGCGTGGGTCAGTGTGCCCCAGGACAATGTAGCTGCTCTCAGGCTCTTCAACCGACTCGGCTTTTCCTACGTCTCCGATGAGGTACTGTGCCAGACCCCTGGAGGTGAAGAACTTCGGACCACAATCCTGTCCCTTCCTGCGTCCGAGTATCAGGACCGCAAGCTCGAAAGCAGACGCCCGGGCAAGACAATCGCACCCATAGTCACAGTCACCGGAGTCCCCGGCAGTGGTGCGGAGCACGTCGCCGGCGAAACGGCGCGTCTGTTGAGAGCGGACCTCCTTGATGCTGACTTAAGGGAAAGAATAGCGGAACAACTTGACCGAACGCTCGGAGAAATTGAATCCCTCGAGGCAAGTTACTCGTCCTTCTGGGCGAGAGCTTTGCGGTCTTCCCTGGAACCCTGGGAACGATACGGAGTAATGGAGGCCTCTCCGGAGATGTTTGGCCCAATCCCGATTGTCTCCGAAGATTACGACCTGCCGGACTACCTCACCAAGGAGGAATACCTCAATGGGCTAGGCGCAGTCTTCTCATCGGCTCCGATAGAGCGGTCTGTGGTGGTACACGGACACGGTGCTGTTGCACTGATCCCCCGAAACCGGCCTGGTTTCAACATATTGGTGGAAATGTCTCTGGCCGGACGCGTCCGCAAGTCCCAATTTGAACTTGGGATATCGGAGGCACGGCAAAGAGAAAGCTCAGGAGATCGGATAGGGAGTTCAAGTCCCTAAACAAGAGTCTTTTTGGAGTCGACCCCACGGATGCTTCGCGGTATGACCTGGTCATCAACATGGACAGGCTATCGGTGGAGAGCGCGGCTAGACTTGTGTCAGGAGCCGTTTCACGGTCGGCGAGAACTTTCAGGCAGCGTCAACCTGAACTCCAGCCAGCATAGATGTCGAGAGTCCAATTGGCGCATCCTGAGAGCTGATAAGCTCGTCGACTTAGCCGGGACGAAACACAAGGAATCGCCGTTCTTCGGCCCGAAGTATCTGAGGGTTTCTGCTCGCGTAGTTAATTCGGCGCGGGCTTCCCATTTTCGAGACGCGTGACTACTCTCAGCCAAGCTCGTCCAGGAACCATCTGACAGTAGCTTCAAAGGCCCCCGGGAAGTCCTGATGGAACCAGTGGCCTCCTCCCTCGAGTTCGGCCAGGCGTACTTGGGAGGCTGGCAGAACTCCCCGCATCCGCACCGCGGTCTCATGCGTGAGAAGCCTACTCTGTCGTCCGCGAAGAAGTAGTACGGGACACGCGATGCGACCCCATGAGTCCCAGAGGTCGGGTCTTTCGTATTCGGTCACGATGCGAATATCGGCCTTCCAGACGTACTCGCCGTCTTCGGTCTGCCTGGAAACGGCTTGGGCTTGTGACCTGAGTGCTGCTTCACCGGTGTAGACCTGTCTGTGTCTGAGTCGTTCTCCGAACTCATCCAGCGTGTCCCACGACTCTGGCTCTGCTGCGATGTCTGAGAAGTCCCTCGCAGTTTGGGCATTTTGAGGGTCTGGGTCGATGTCGACGATGATCAGCGCTTTCACTCTGTCCGGGTTCTTCACGGCATAGGACCAAGCGTACCTGCCACCTGCCGAATGACCTACGATGATTGCACCCTCGAGTTCGAGCGCGTCGAAGAACGTTTCCACATCCGAGACGTGATGCTGGTACGTGTAGCAGCCCGATCCGGCCCAGTCACTGTCACCATGCCCTCTGCTGTCCAGCGCCAGAACGCGAAAGTCATCCTTGATGGAGTCCGCAAAGATGTCCCAGCTTCGGGCGCTGTCTCGCATCCCGTGAAGCAGCACCATCGGTGGGAGTCTGTCGCCTCCCCAATCGAGATAGTGGAGTCTGACAGGGCCGTTGTTCACATATCCATCGGTGGGAAAAGTCCCTTCCACAGCTAGATCCCCTTGTCCTGAAACGCCAGAGTTTGGGGCGCATGGTACCATCTCAAGCCCAATGCCTTGAACTGAGTATGGTTAATGCCTAGACTACCGTCAAAGTTAATCTGCAAGTGAATGACTCGAAGAGCAATGGCGACAGTCAGCGACATACAGTTGAGCGTGGTAGACCAATCTCCTATCCGAAAAGGGGCTCATCCCTCTGAGGCGCTCAGGGAGACTGTCCAGCTCGCCCAGCGTGTAGAAGACTTTGGGTACGGCAGGTACTGGGTCGCTGAGCATCACAATTCAGCATCCTTTACCGGCACGAGTCCGGAGATACTGATAGGGCAGATCGCGGCCAGCACTGACGCGATTCGCGTGGGCAGTGGTGGAGTGATGCTGAGCCACTACTCGGCGCTCAAAGTGGCGGAGCAGTTCAGAATCCTCGATGCGTTTTATCCGGGTCGCATCGATCTTGGGATAGGACGTGCACCCGGAAGTGACCGCCTTACTGCCGCTGCATTGAGTCATCCCAGACCGCCCGTGGACGTGTACAGAGAGTTCCCGCAGATGGTAGGCGATCTCCTTGGATTTCTGAATGGCACCCTCCCGGAGGGCCATCCCCTGCACGAGATCACCGCGCAGCCCGGGGCGCAGCCCGAAACGGTCCCAGAGGTCTGGCTGCTAGGTTCCTCTGATTACAGCGCACAGCTCGCCGCACACATGGGGCTGCCATTCAGCTTTGCTGACTTCTTCGGAAATACATCCGAGTACGGCCCACGAATGGCGGACCTGTACCGGGAGCTGTTCAAGCCTTCCGAGTACCTCACTGAGCCTGTTGTACACGTCGGCCTGCAGGTGATCTGCGCTCCCACGGAAGAAGAGGCAAAATTTGTCGGCGCATCTCGCACACTCAACAAAGTGATTTCAGCCCTGGGGCTGAGCACTGGCGGGCTGCTCCCTCCAGAAGAGGCAATTGACTGGCCCCTGGAAGACCATGCCAGGGAGTACATGGAGAATTCCACGAAGAGCTACATCGAGGGCGACCCGGACCAGGTTCGCGAGGGGATTCTTGCCTCGGCAGAGCGGTACCAGACTGCCAACGTCGGCATCGTGTCCAACTGCTACTACTTCGAGCACCGGGTGAGATCCTACGAGTTAGTGGCCGAAGCGATGGGGATGGATCCAGAAGCCTAGTTGCTTTCGGCAGCCTTTGCCTCCCACCACGCGAGATAGCGCGACGGCTCAAGCTCACCGACTTGCCAGAGGTGCCGTGCGTGAATGAACTTGCTCCGGACCTCAGAGATGAGCCGCTCTTCTGTGTCGTTGTTGAAGATGACAGCGTCTGACGCCGGCGCTCGCTCTTCCCAGTGACGCTGACTGGCAAGGCGCTGTTCGACTTCCTCGTCCGAATACTGGTTTCTCTCCGCCAGCCGTTGCCTCGCTATGTCATTGTCACAGGCGAATAGCCAGACCTGCTGACACCATTGCCCATATCCAGCCTCAACCAGGTTTACAGCCTCCAGCACTGCTACGTCCTGTGCGGTCAGCGTTGCATTCCACTCGTCGATGACGCCCTTGACGGCGTCTGCAATACTGCCGATTGCGGTCGTGAGCTTGTTCATCTGCTCTGGCTTGCCGAAGACCCTGGCGCCCAACTGTCGACGGTCGATGTAGCCATCTGACCCTACGATCTCGTCACCAAATATCGCGACGATGCGATCGAAGGCTTCCGTCCCGGGGTCGTACAGCCTGTGGACAAGCCTGTCTGCGTCGCAGTGAATGGCTCCCATCTCGACCATCACACGGCACGCCGTAGACTTTCCGGTTGCTATCGACCCTGTAACCCCTATTATCAGCGCCATCCCGGAACGCTCCTTCTGCGGTGTAACGGATATGAGAAGGGCGGGCACAAGGCCCGCCCACTGTTTCTACCTTCTCTACACAGTTGACTGCCTAGTCGTCTGCTGGTACGGCCTCAGCCTCTCGCACTCGGTTCTTGAAGTGAGGCATCACTTCCTTGCCGAACACCTCGAGCTGCTCGAGTAATACGCTCTGCGGCGTTCCGACGGGGAGGCCCATGTTGACATGGTCAAGACCTGGCCACCTATCTTCGATCTCCTCGATGCGTTCCTTGACCTGCTCGGGGCGCCCTACTATCCAGGAGCCCGACTCCACGGCCTCTTCCAGGGTGGGGAGGTTTGCGTGCGGCGCGCGCGCCGGATCCGCGAGTGCATCGAGCTGATCGTCAGTCAGGCCACGGACAAAGCCCAGGGGGGCGAACATCTTCATATTCTCTTCGTAGTACGGCTTGGCAATGCGAATCGCCTCTTCTTCGGAATCGGCAATGAAGTATGAAATCCCGAGAATCAGGTCGCCGCCAAGCTCAGTTTTGTTACCGTGGGCAGCCTGGACTTCCTGCCATTTCCTGACGACCTGCTCTGACGCGCCTCCGGGGGCCGCTCCACCGCCAATGATTCCCTTGATGCCGTGCTTGGCCATGAAGTTCAGGCCGCGTTCGCCTGCACTGACAATTGGCTGCCAGCATTCGACCGGCAAGTTGATCGGCCTTGGAACCAGGGTGATCTCCTTAAGGGTATAGCCCCTGTACGGTACTTCGGGTGGAATAGTGTAGTGCTTTCCCTGGTGTGAAAAGGACTCATTGTTGAACGATTTGAACAGGACCTCGACCTGCTCCTCGAAGAAATCGCGGTTCTCGTCCTGGCTGAGCATAGGAGCTCCGAACGACTCGACCTCTCGGGTGTGGTAACCGCGTCCGACTCCGAACACCACGCGGCCCTTTGTCAGGATGTCGGCAGTGGCGTAGTCTTCAGCAAGTCTCAGCGGGTGCCACATGGGCGAGACGTTGAAACCGCAGCCGAACTTAATTTGCTTGGTCAGATGCGCGAGGTGCACGCTCAACTGGAGAATGTTGGGAATGCACTCGTACCCTTCAGGCTGGAAGTGGTGCTCCGCCATCCAGAAAACGTCGTAACCAAGCTCATCCATGAGAACGCACATAGCCTCCGACTTGTCGAAGACGGTGGCCAGTTGCTCGTTGGAATAGAATCGGTCATTGGCGGCGGTCGCCGAGAAGCCAATGTCCTCGAGATCGATGTGACCTGCGAACAGGCTTCCGAATTTGTCAATCATTGTGCCCTCCCAGACTGCGGTTGGTGCACATTGTAAATGAGTGGCATACCCTGTCAAGGATTCCGTCAGAAAACTGGCCAGAAAGAACGTTGACCTCCAAGGGCACCTAAATGGGATAATCCATTCAAGCTTCGCTGGTGCCTTTGGCCTCTTGTCCTCGCGCTAGGCTCTAAGCCAAACGTTGCGAATGGCGACCCTCCTCGCCGGGTTTGACCACCGACGAGAGGCAGCTGCCCCAACACCAGCGAAGCCTCTTCTTTTTCTGGCCATAGGCCGTCATTCTCTCCCATAAGTTCCCCAATTGTGCTTTGGGTTGTAGATTTGCACTGAGTTCTGCCCTATGCGTTCTGAAAGGATCCGCCATGTTGAACACCAAAGTGCATGCCGCTACCACCCACCCGCTCGAACCCCTGAACGACGACAATTACTTTAGCCGGTCGTGACTACTATATATGCCGGTCTGTGAGGACGATGATCTGGTACCCAGG
>JAGWBK010000053.1:4335-15114 GCA_021295915.1 Dehalococcoidia bacterium | reverse complement strand
TCTGCGTCGGTCAGGTCTGTCGGATACGGTTTACGCTTCATAATGACCCGATCCTAACACTTCTCAGACACCCTCTTAGTTGAACCTTATGCCCCCGCCATTGGTGCCTTCGAAGTCGCTCGTGCTGTAGACGCCAAGATCTCTGCCCTGGTGTACGTGGATGATGATCTCCTGGCGGTGTATGCCAACGGCGTCCAGCAGTTCAGCTTCGATGTCGTCGATGATGTCCTGCACACCTTCGCTGGTCACGACCTCTTCAATGTTGAGGGTAGCGTGGACGACAGGGTCTGCGAAGTGCATGTCCAGCCTGCCGATGGCGTTTTCGTCCTGCATGATTATGTAGCACTCCGAGAATGGCGTGCGGGTCTCTCTCTGGAAGTCGTATCGGGCCATGACCCTCATCCCAGCCCCCTCCCACTGAGGGAGAGAGGGCAGTTGTTCGTAAGAGTAAATTCAGGAGCGGATCTGGCCGGAGCCAAGAACCGTCCACTTGTAGGATGTAAGCTCGCGCAGACCCATGGGGCCGCGAGCGTGGAACTTGCTGGTGCTGATGGCAACCTCTGCGCCGAGCCCGAACTGGCCGCCGTCGTTGAATCGGGTTGAGCAGTTGACGAACACCGCGCTGGAGTCGACCTCGTCCATGAAGCGCATGGCCGCTGAGTAGTCCTCAGTGACGATCGCGTCGGAGTGGCCAGACCCGTAGGTCTCGATATGCTCAAGCGCCTCGTCGAGCGAGTCAACTATCTTGACTCCGGCGATCAGGTCGAGGAACTCGGTGGTCCAGTCGTCGTCTGTTGCGGGCTTCACCTTCGGGGATTCGACGCCGTTGGTTGGGCCAACCAGGCTGAGCGCGCGCAGATCGCAGCGCATCTCCACCCCAGCCTCAGCGAATCTGTGAGACATGATAGGCAGGAACGCGGGGGCTGCTGCAGAGTGCACGATCACAGTATCCATGGCGTTGCATACCGAGTACCGCTGCACTTTGGCGTTGAAGACTATGTCGACAGCCATGTCGATGTCGGCCTCGCGGTCGACGTATGTGTGGCAGACTCCCACTCCTCCGGTAATGGCCGGCATTGTGGCCTCGCTGGCCACACGGTTGATGAGGTCCTGACCTCCCCTGGGAATCAGCAGGTCTATGTATTCGTCTGCGCTCAGCATTCTGCCCACCAGCTCCCGGTCGGTGGACTTGAACAACTGCACTGCATCCGCTGGTGCCCCTGCGTCGGCGATGGCCTCGCGAATGACCTCGGCCATGGCCGTGTTGGAGTTGATAGTGTCGCTGCCGCCCCTGAGTATGACGGCGTTGCCTGACTTGAGACACAGCGACGAGATGTCTGCCGTGACGTTTGGCCTGCTCTCGTAGATGACGCCCACGACTCCAAGGGGCACTCGCCGCCGGCCGACGTTCAGGCCGTTTGCCATGGTCTTCATTTCGATAGTCTCGCCGACGGGGTCAGGTAGAGCGGCCACGCTTCGCACGTCGTCAGCGATGGCGGTAAGCCTGTCGGGATCAAGCATCATGCGATCGAGATAGTAAGGCTCAAGGCCTTTAGTCTCGCCGTTCTCCAGGTCGAGCGCGTTCGCCTCTAGTATCTTGTCGCGACTGGACTCGAGACGGTCAGCTATGTTCAGAAGCGCCAGTGTCCTGACGCCGCCGCCGACCTTCGCAAGCTGGCGGGCGGCGATTCGTGCCGTCTTGCCCTTGGTTATGAGCTCATCGACTGTGGTCTGCATCGGTCAACTCCAGTTGGCGAGCCCGGCTAGCCGGAGCCCGCAGTCTCCACGTTGGCGGTCTGATTCAGAAGCACGATGTTGTCTCTGTGCAGCACCTCGTCGCCGAAGTAGTGCCCCAGTGTCGGCTCTATCCGGTTCGATCTCAACCGCTTTATGCTTTTGATGTCTCGGGAACTGTAGTTTGCAATCCCGCAGGCGATCTGGTGACTCTCGGTGTCAAGCACCATGACCACGGCGCCCCGGTCGAAGTCGCCCAGGGAATCCACGACGCCCGCTGCCAATAGAGAGCTGTTTCGATGCAGCAGGGCCCGCGCGGCGCCATCGTCCACGACGACGGCGTCGGACTCGTGCATCTGGCTGAGAAGGTATCGCTTGCGGCTCTCCATTCGTGTCGCGTTGGTCGGGAAGAATGTGCCGAGAGACTCACCGCGTACAAGTCGCTGAATGATGCCCGGCTGCCTTCCACCGGCGACAATTGAGTCCACGCCCGACGCGGTTGCCAGCTTGGCGGCCTCCAGTTTGGTCGTCATACCTCCTCGGCCGCGCCCGTCTGCTGAAGGGCCGCCGAGGGCTTCGATCTCTTCTGTGAACGACGAAACTACGGGAATGGGCCGAGCAGTGGGATCAAGGTTGGGGTCGGCCGTGAAGAGCCCTTCGACACGGCCGAGCATAATGAGCAGGTCGGCGTCGACGATATTTGCGACCATTGCGGAAAGCATGTCGTTGTCGCCGAACATCTCACCGCTCAATTCGTCAACGGCCACCACGTCGTTCTCGTTGATTATGGGCACGACTCCAAGGTCCAACAGCCCCAGCAGGGTGTTGCGTATGTTGAGGTAGCCCTCGCGATCGTTGATGTCTCTGCCTGTCAGCAGGGCCTGGGCCACGTGCACTCCATGTTGACCGAAGAGGCGCTCGTATGCGCTCATCACGCGGCTCTGTCCGATGGCCGCCAGGAGCTGCCTCATGTTGAGGCTGCTGTGTCCGTTAGAACTGCCTATGGCGTGCCTGCCCGCAGCCACGGCTCCTGAGGAGACGAGCAGCATCTGGCATCCGCTCTGCCGGAGCAGGGCGATCTGCGCGACCAGGTCAGTCATGATGGCCATGTCCAGCTCGTCCGAGCCGCTGGTGATCAGGGCCGTACCGGCCTTGACGACTACGCGGCTGTACGGACGGCTCCGGTTGCTGTTCTGTCCGGTCATGCTGGGAACGGGGCCTTACTGATAGATGTGGGAAGACGACTAATTGTAGCACGGGGCGGCACAGACGCCGGAAGGAAGAAGATAGCGGAAGCCTGTTCCGAGGCGTCTTCTCCGTCGCTCCCGCGAAGCCCGGAACCCTCCGGCCGCGGAGGGCCGCTCGGCAATCCAGGTGTAGTGAAACAGCTTCTGGAAGGAAGCTCGGCGCAAGTGAATAATTCCGCCAGAATATTAGAACAAATGTATTTACAAGGCAGAGATGCTGTGATATGCTCGTTGCATCACACTGAAACTAGCACGAGTTGGGGCGGAGAGCCCGCCAGGACAATACGGAGAGGTCATAGATGGACAAGAAGAAGCGCGAGGCACTTGAAGTAGCGATCGGACAGATCGACAGGCACTTCGGCAAGGGTACTGTCATGAGGTTGGGTGAGGACAGTGGCGGTGTGCAGATCGAAGCCATCTCGACCGGGTCCCTCGTGCTGGACGAGGCCCTGGGTGTGGGCGGAGTGCCCCGAGGTAGAGTCACCGAGATCTACGGTGCGGAGTCTTCCGGGAAGTCCACCCTGTCGTATCACATCATGGCTGAGGCGCAGAAACTGGGCGGGACCGCGGCCTACATAGACGCGGAACACGCGCTCGATCCTGGATACTCCGGGCGGTGTGGGGTCAATCTGGATGACCTTCTTCTATCACAGCCCGACAGTGCCGAACAGGCGCTGGAGATCTGTGAGTACCTTGTACGCAGCAGCGCCGTGGACGTGATCGTCGTGGACAGCGTCGCGGCCCTGGTCCCCAAGGCCGAGATAGACGGAGACATGGGCGACACACATGTCGGTCTCCAGGCGCGGCTGATGTCGCAGGCGCTGCGCAAGCTGACCTCGGCCATCAGCCGGTCCGACACCGCTGTCATATTCATCAACCAGATACGCGAGAAGGTCGGAGTGATATGGGGCAGTCCTGAGACGACCCCGGGCGGCAGGGCGCTCAAGTTCTACAGCTCCGTCAGGTTGGACCTCCGGCGCATCGAGTCGATCAAGCAGTCCAGCGACTTCGTCGGCAACCGGGTGCGGGTACGGGTCGTCAAAAACAAGGTCGCCCCTCCGTTCAAGACTGCTGAGATCGACATCATGTTCAACGAGGGGATCAGCAAGGAGGGCGAACTGCTGGAGCTCGGGACCGAGAAGGGCTTCCTCAAGAAGAGCGGTTCGTTCTACTCGTTCGGTGACATCAGGCTGGGCCAGGGCAGGGAGAACTGCAAGCAGTTCCTCAAAGAGGACCCCGAGATGGCCGGCCGCCTGGAGGCGTTGATTACAGGGCAGTCCGTCCCTGAAGTCAGCGTAAATGGCGGCGGAGACGGCAGCGATCTCGTGGTGCTGGTCAGCAACGAGCAGGAGTAGGGACAGGTTCAAGTTCCGGCGGTCGTTATCTCGGCCGCCGGCCCACAAATCGCCATGTATGACGACAAGCCTCTGCGAAAGGCGCTGGGGCGAGCGCTCAATCTAATCTCGTACCGCCAGCGTACCGAGCATGAGCTGCGCGACACGCTCGCAGAACGCTTTGAGGAAGATGTTGTCGACAGGGCGGTCGACTA
This sequence comes from Dehalococcoidia bacterium, assembly GCA_021295915.1. Lineage (NCBI taxonomy): Bacteria > Bacillati > Chloroflexota > Dehalococcoidia > Dehalococcoidia bacterium. The sequence goes on along the minus strand of JAGWBK010000053.1, from coordinate 10,584 downwards.
TCTCAAGGAGCAGTGCCTCGTCGATGACGAGGCCTTCGCACATTTGTGGTCGGGCAGCCGAACGCGAAACAGCCCACGCAGTGCCCGCGCGCTGGTCAGGGAGTTGACAGCCAAAGGGGTCTCCAGGTCAGTGGCGGATGCAGCGGTACTTGATCTGGACGACGAGGAGACGGCCCGAGTGGCCGCTGCGAAGTTTGCCCGGCGCCTTGTCGGGAATGACTACCAGAAGTTTCATCGCAGACTCTGGCAGCACCTGCAACGTCGTGGATACAGCGGGTCTGTTGCGCGCAAGGCCATTGCGGAACTGTGGCAGGAACGCAGTGAGGCTGACGGTCAGCTGCCAGACGAATAACCGGCCTGCCATGCCGGTCAACCGACCCTCTCGCGACCCCAACTTTGCTATTTAGCCCGTTCGCCATCACACAGACCTTTCTGAATCAGGCCTCTGTATGTATCTTTAGAGTCCACTGATGTCATGAAGGCTTGCCACGCGCGGGCCGCCTGTGAACGATCGGTGTGACCGTCTAGCAATTAGGGGATTGCAGTCATGCAGGATGAAGGGTTCTTATATCTCGTTCTTGTTGGAGTGTTCCTGGTACTGTCAGGGTTCTTCTCAAGCTCGGAGGCGGCGTTTCTGTCGGTACAGCGAACGAGGATTGCCCACCTTGTGAGCGAGGGGGTGCCCGGCGCCAAAAGGGTCGCAGACATGATCGGCAATCCTGAGAGGCTCCTGGCGACGATTCTCCTGGGAAACAATATCGTTAACACGGCCCTGGCTGCGCTGGTAACGGTCACTTTCATCGCCTATGCGGGCGAGGGCAACGAGGAGATTGCCCTGGCGGCTGCTACCGTGTTCAGCACGACGGTGCTCGTCATTCTCGGCGAGATCATTCCGAAATCAGTGGCAGTGCGAAAGGCCGAGCGGGTTTCGTTCCTCTACTCGTATCCCCTCAAGTGGACGGAGTATCTGCTGTGGCCTTTCGTCATACTTCTTCAGTGGATTTCTCGGGGAGTCAACTCGCTGCTGGGAGGTTCGAGTGACCAGCCTGTGATTACTGAAGGCGAGTTTCGCACTCTGATCGACATAGGGGAGGCGGAGGGCGAGTTCGAGACGGCTGAGGCCGTCATGCTGGAGAATGTGTTCCAGTTTGGGGACAGGCAGGTCAGGGAGGTGATGACCCCCAGGACTGAGATGGTTGCGGTCCAGCATGGCAGCACGCTGCGCGAATTCCTGAATACCTACTCGCAGAACTCTCATACGAGATTCCCGGTGTTCCGTGAGTCGCCTGACAACGTGGTGGGAGTGATCTCCCTGAAGGACGTGATGCGCCACATTTCTCAGAAGGGTCTGGGAGTTGACGATGTGGTGACGGACGCGATCAGGGATGCCTACTTCGTGCCTGAGACCAAGCGCATTTCCGAGCTGTTCGATGAGTTACGAGCCACAGGCAATCAGATGGCGTTGATTATCGACGAATTCGGAGGCGTGGCCGGTGTGGTAACTCTCAAGAGGCTGCTCGAGGTAGTTGTTGGACCTGTCGGTGAGGAGGGCGAATCGCCCGAGGACGAGTACAAGGCTATCGACGAGTACACCTTCCACGTCGAGGGTGGAATGGACATCGAGGAAGTCAACCAGGAAATCGGGATCGAGCTTCCGGATGGGGAGTACGAGACCCTGGCGGGATTCGTGCTCGACGTCCTTGGCCAAATACCTGATGAGGGAGACCAGTTCGAGTTCGGTGACCTGAAGTTTGAGATACTGGAGATGCAGGACCTGAAGATCGAGGAAATCAGCGTTACCAAGCCTGCGACGGCTTCGGGAGAGGCAGAGAGTGGATCTGATTCTCGTCAGACACGGTGAGACCGAGACAAACAGGCTCGGCAAAATCCAGGGCGTCAGTGAGATCCCACTTAATGTACGTGGGTTCGAACAGGCTGCAGCCGCAGCAAGAGTGCTGGAAGAGGAGAAACCGTTTGCGCTGTACGCCAGCCCGCTCAGACGGGCAGTCCAGACGGCTGATGCCATAGTCAGCCGGACGAGCATCGAATGCGTCATCGAGCATGGCCTGATCGAGATGGATGTCGGCGAGTTCGAAGGACTGACCGGGCGTCAACTCAGGGAACGATATCCTGAAGTGATGCAGTCTTGGGATGACGATGCCTACCGGACCGTTATGCCTGGCGGTGAAAGCCTCGCGATGGTCAGGGAACGCGCGTGGAAGACTGTGACAGCACTGGCTGACGTCCACGCTGACGGTAAGGTCGTGGCAGTAACTCACAACTTCACAATCCAAATGGTCTTGTGCGCCGCGCTCGGCATGCCCCCGAACAACTTCCGCAGGCTGAGGGTAGACCTTGGTTCAATCACCCGGCTCAGTGTGAGTTCGGAGCGCACCGTGCAGGTGTCGGTCAATGAGACCGGGCACCTGCGCAGATTGAACTAGAGCCATCGTCGAGGAGCGGGTGCGAGGAGTGAGGAGCGACAGCCACGCCAGAGACCCCGGGCCTGCCAGTCGCAGAGTTCTATCTGAATTGCGCCGGGCGGTTCGGGGGCACGCGATGACCGGATCGAAGATACTGGCTGCCGTCTCCGGCGGACCCGACTCGCTTGCGCTGGTCCATGCACTCGCTCAACTCCGTGACACTCTTGGCATTCGTCTCTACGCCGCTCACCTTGATCACGGTCTTCGCCCCACTGAATCGGCGGCCGATGCCGAATTCGTCAGTGAGGCCATGGACGAGCTGCGAGTCCCCCTGTTCTCAGAGAAGTCCGACGTCAGCCGATTCAGGAGAGAGAACCGCCTGTCAGTCGAGGATGCTGCCAGGCAGGTAAGGTACAAGTTCCTCGCTCGCGTGTCAGAGCAGGTTGATGCAGACGCTGTTGCGGTTGGACATAACCTGGACGATCAGGCTGAGACCGTGCTCATGCACCTCATCAGGGGAAGCGGTCTTGCGGGACTCAGGGCGATGACCCCCGTTTACACAAGGTCCATTGATGGCGTTCCCTTTACTGTATTCAGACCGTTGCTCAAGGTCCCGAAGGCGGACATGGTCGCGTACTGCTCCGAAAACGGACTGTCGCCCCGACTGGATGAGTCGAACCTGTCTGAAGACATGACGCGCAACCGGATCAGGCTGGACCTGCTGCCACACATGAGGTCTTACAACCCCGCAATTTCGGTCTCGCTTGGCAGATTGGCCGAGTCAGTCTCGCATGACATCGACTTCATAGCGCAGGCTGTAGACAGGGCAACCTCTGACGTTCTCACACGCGGCCCCTCGGGCGTGACGCTTGACCGTTCGGAGTTCGGGGACTTGCACCCGGCCATGCAGAGGCATCTGTTGAGACGGGCTGTTGAGTCAGTTGCTGGCAATGCGTCTGATCTGGAGTTCGCTCACATCGAGGAGATGACACGCCTTATGGCTGGTCCAGCGGGCAAGAAGACCCGTCTGCCCGGGCTGGTGACACTTGAGGTCGACCACGACTGGGCGTACCTAAGCGCAGAGCTTGAGCAAGCAAATTTGCTGCCAGAGGTGGATCAATATCCAACCAAGCTCAATGTTCCCGGCGACATGGCGTCAGGAGGTTGGACAGCATCGGCGCAGATAGTGGACGGTGCAGAGATCGTCTCAAATCCCCCTGACAGAATCGGGCTCAAGCTGGTAGAGAGGTTTGACGCTGACGCCTTGGGGCACGAACTTCTCGTTCGAACGCGACGGCCGGGCGATGTCTTCCGTCCACTTGGCATGAACTCGGAGAAGAGCCTGTCTGACTTCATGAAGGACGCTCACGTTCCCGCGCGTTGGAGAGACAGGCTTCCTATCATTACGAATGCTTCGGGGGAAGTGGCGTGGATCGTCGGATGGAGGATAGCGGACTGGGCGAAGATCACGGATGACACGCGCAGGGTTGTCGAAATCAGGTGCACTTACGACAATGCGAGGCCAGCGGCCTCAGAGATAGCGGGTCTCTCCTGAAGCTAGATCTTGCGGTCCAGGCGTGGGTTCGCGGTCACACCCGGGATGCGGCCGCGTTTGGCGATTGGTCTGCCGTCTATCTCATGGATGTCTGCGGTGAAGTTGTTCGGGGCGGCGTCTGAAATATACGAACCGACGATAAAGCGGTCGACCGGCGTGGACGCAGAGACGAAGTCCCTGATGCGGTCCGGGGTGAATCCGCCGCTAACGACGATCTCGACGTGTCTAAGCCCAGCCTGGTCCAGCCTGGCGCGAACTTCCTTCACGAGCTCTATCGACACGCCGCCACGCTCGGCAGGCGTATCAAGTCGGATTCCCCGGAGACGGTCTCTAAGCGCCTGGGCGACGTTGAGCGCCTCTTCGGCCTCATCCTTGAACGTATCCACGAGCGCAACCCTGGGTACGCCCTGGGGCAGGTAGCGGTCGAATGAACGTATTGCCCTCACCGAGTCTCCAAGAAGCAGCGGGAGTGCGTGTGGCATATCGCCCTCGGGGGTGACCCCGGCCATTCGGGCGCCCATTATCGTCGAGCAGGAAGTACAGCCGCCTCTGACGGCTGAGTAGTCTATGTTTGCGGCGATGTTTGGATGGACGTGTCGGGCGGACATTGCCACAACCGGAATGCCGTCCACAGCCCCGCCGGCGGCGTCCACGCACTCACGGGCGGCTGTTGCCCAAGCCGTGCAGGAAGCAAGAGTGCCGCAGATCGAGGTCTCGTACAGGCCAAATGAACTGTACGGCGCCCTCACGCGGAGCACGACCTCGCCCTCGTAGATGTGCTCGCCTTCCTCGAGGGACCACACCTCGACTCCGGTATCGGGCAGTACCTCCTCCAGCAACATCAGCACCTCGTCGATGCCGCAGAGTATCCCGTCGCGCGCAGGGAACATCTCCATGGTGACGGTCGGGTTTACATTCTCGTTCCTGAGAATGGTGAGAGTGCGTTGCAGGTAAACGTCAGCAGTCTCGCCGACGCGTACTGAAGGACGAATCTCGAAAGGCGTGGAGGTCGTGTTGATGTTTACCATCTATTGTGTCCGGTCCGGACCGGAACTATCCCGTAGAGGCGGGACTGACCAGCCTGGCGCCGAGAATCCTCTCCATATGTGTCAATGCGTAGGCGTGGGCTTCTGGATCGAAGCTGGCCACGCAGTCGGTGGGCACTTCCACGACGTAGTCGCGGTTTCTGGCGTCGGAGGTAGTGTGCATCACGCAGATGTCGGTGCACACGCCGCAGATGATGATCTTCTCGGGGTTTAGATCTGCGAGTCGCTGCTCCAGGTCTGTCTCAAAGAAGGCGCTGTACCGGCGCTTACGCAAAATGGAGCCGTCGTAGTCTCGAAGCTCGGAGATGACTTCAGCTTCCTCTGTTCCACGGACGCAGTGCACGGGGAACATCTGGAACTCGAGGTCGTCCGGGTCGTGGGTGTCGCAGATGAATATTACCTCTGCGCCGGCGGCCTGCTCGCGTTCGATCAGTTCCTGGATGCTGGGTATGATCCCTCTCGCCTCGTCGCCGCAGTACAGGTTATGGCCCTGCTCCATGAAGCCGACGACCATGTCGACGACAAGTACCACATTGCTCATGATGCGCCCCTCATCACAGTATAACTATGCGGGGCATTAAGCGCCCGCCCGTCGGTCAGAATGTTAACGTGGCGGTGTTGATCGCGCAAGATCGAATGCCGAGGGGCACAGGACGATGCCGGTTGTCCGCGATAGCGAGGAGCGCTAAGTGTCCATCGTGTAGATGAAGGCGCTTCCGAGTCTCCTGAAAACGGAGATAGGAGGTTAGTCGGAAGGCTTGTGCTTTTCTAACAGGCCCACGACCCGGTCGTCGATTTCGTCCGGGATGTCTCGGCCTGCGTCATGAAGGGCAATTGCCAGGTGAGCGTCGCGGTGGAGCTGCTCGCGCTCAGGCCTATCCTTGTAGTTGTCCTCTATTTCACCGAAGAGGGCGTCGATGTGTTCTTTTCTGAAGGCGGGCATTGGTTACCTCGTCGAATAAGGGGTATTGCGACAGACCAAACGGGGCCAGTTCCTAAACAGGATCTGACCCCGTTTGCGCTTTCAGTGTGCTAAGTCAGTGCGAACTGGCTAGTAGGCTAGCCTACTCGTCGCCTCGCGTGGTCTCGCCGCCTTCCAGAATCTCCTGGAGTTCGGTCACGAAGTCCGTCACGTCCTCAGAGGAGGCCTTGAAGTTGTTCTCCTGGATCTTCTCCTTGAACTGGAGGAAGAGCCACTCGTCCTTCTTGCCGTGCGGGAAGTCGA
>JAGWBK010000053.1:0-4221 GCA_021295915.1 Dehalococcoidia bacterium | reverse complement strand
AGCGCTGGACCGGGCAGACCTTCATGCAGACTGCGCAGCCTTCGTACGTGGCCATGACCGGGCGGCAGCGATCGTAGATCAGCTTGTTCTTCTCAACACCGCGCCACCATACCTTCTCCTTAACCAGGGCTCTGCCGGGGCAGCGGTTCACGCATACCTGGCACTCCTGGCAGAACTGGTGGATGCCGTAGTCGATAGGCTCGTCGTAGGTGACGGGCGCGTCGGTCGTGATAATCATGAGCCGGGCGCGTGAACCGAAGTGCGGGGACAGAAGCTGGCCATTGGCTCCAAGCTGACCCAGGCCGGCCGCCACGAACATCGGGATGTACGCCGCGCTGTTGTCGTTCGGGCTGTGGATCTGAGCGTGGAAGCCAAGCTCGCGTATGTGTGCCGCAAGCTCGATGCCCAGTGCACCCTCAATCTCATAGGTGCCGAAGTGCGCAAATTCTGCGTCCAGGCTTGGGATAGTCTGGGTCTGCCAGTAGTCCTGCTCCAGGGCCAGGCAGATTGCGTGCTCGTACTTGATCCAGCTTCGCTTGCTGCTATAGGCGTAGTGGCGATCGTACCTAGTGAAGCCAACCTCGCCGAAGCCTAGCTCTCGGGCCTTGAGGCGGAGTTCTTCCGTGTAGTCCCTGCTCAGGTCAGGGGTGCCGGTTGGCTCGATCTCGCCGGAGACCGCAGCAGCGTCGACCAGAGGCTGGTTTACCTTGTCGTGCTCTTCGCGGTAGTGGTAGACCTCTGGTGTATAGACGGTCCATACCCACTCGCGGTCGGCCGCCTTTTCGATGTTCTGTGACTCGAGAGGATCGACTCTCGTATAGAACGAGACATCCTCGTCATTCTTTCGAATACCCGGTACAGTGACCAGGGCCTCCGCCACTGGAATGTCATAATCCGCATGACCGTGCAACCTGCCCGGACGCCTTACAACATGATGAACCGGTGAAGCAACCATATCTGTCCCCCCTTAGGAATGTCTCTAAGCGCGGAGTCTACGCGGATTATTGAAGCAAGTCAAGCCAAAAAATACATGAAGAAAAGTTCAAAACTCCATCGGTGAGGTCTGACGCCTGAACGCCGGTCGGGAAACCCTTAGAACGACAGGGGGTAGGTACGGTAGCGTGGCAGCCTCTAACTGAGGGAGAGTCTAGACTAGCGCAACGATACCCAGGAGCCAAACCGAGCAAGTAATCCTCTCGAGGCAGGTAGCTCATAGTCTCCATCTCCCTGTCCTCGGCGTATGAAAGCCTCAGTTTCTTCCTTTCTCAGATGAAGGTTCATCCCGCCGCTGGCCTCCCTGTTGATGATGTGGTCTGGGACTTCCTTCTCACGTAACGTTTGGTGAACTTCATCCACGCCCAACACAATGTCATCGCCATGAACTGTCCACTGCCCTCGGTCTGGTGGATATTCGGCGCAGAATAGCTTGGAGTCGAGCCTGGTCTTGATCTGATAACGCTTGGGCTCCCAGGCAAAGTCGTCAAAGTCCCTGCTGGATACTCTCCGACACCACCGAGGCAGGCTCTCTTCGCCCCGTAGCACATCTTGAAACATTTCAAACAGCAATGCCGAAGACTCTTCCAGATAGTCGAACGATGCCCAATCACTGACGCCGTCAACGATGTCTTTCATTCTGAATAGATACTCGCTGAAAAAGTCCGTGCTGATCTGATTGTGTAGACCCTTAGCCTCGCGGTCCATTCGCTCCGCCAACGCCGTGTTGTCCACCGGCAGTGGTGTGGAGGTGTAGACCAGAAGGGACCTCTTTCTCACTTCATTCAAGAACTCCCTAGCCTCACTGTTCAGCGTCGCCACGAGACAGGGTATGTTGGGCAACTCATGGTGAAGCCTGTCGTATGATTTGATGATGGCTTCTCCCATAGAATCGCCACCTCGACGCCCGCCACTCGTAAACCTTCCTGCCCGAATGTCGTCGTAAAAGAGGGTGCAGAGACCATACGATCCCTGCTGCCCATAGACCCTGGTAGAAGTGAAGTCCTTGTCTCCGAATGGCTTGGGCGGGTGCCCCCACATACTGGTATAGAGAAATTCGACGGTGTTGCTCTTGCTCTCTGGCGCCCAGCACTTCAACATCCCCTGGTAAGTCGCCCGGAGTCTCAACGTATAGAGTGATCGGCTCCTCATCCACCTTCCGACTAACGGGCAGATCTTTGACCGACGCGAGGTGTGCCGATCTGATCTCGGTTCCCACTCGTATTGGTACAGAGGCAAATACACGCAGAGCCTCGTAAAGTGCCTCCATCTCCTCCCACATGTAATCATCGTCATCGAACGCCAACAGGACTTCACCCTGCCGACCAGACAACGCAGCTTTGGACAGGTTGGCCGATCCAACCAATGCTCTTCGCTGCCCCTTTGACTCAAGCAGATAAACCTTGGAATGGACCACACTTCCGGAAATGGCCAGGAATCGCGCCTGCCCAGAGGCTTGACGGTCCATAATGGATTTGAGGCCAATGTCATTCACCCCACCCATGCCCACAAATCCCTTAGTCAACTCTTCCTCGATGGCTTGCTGCATCACGATGATCCTTGACGCATCGTGAGTTCTGGTCAGCCGTTCCGCACCGAAAATGACCTCAAACTTCTCGTAGTTATTTTGGGACAGCAGTTCAAGAATCATTGGAATACTCACCGTGTAGGTGACGGCTCTAAAGCTAGAGTATCCGGTCAGTATTCTGGGATGGAACAGTTCACTGCGCTGCTCCATCGGCCGGACTACCTGGAGGCTGAGGGCGTCTTTCTTACGATCTTCTTCCGAATCCAAACGTAGCTGAGAGGGTCCGGTTTCCTCAGCGAACATAGTTCCACGTCTGGCCGCAACCAGATCCTTGTGCTGAATGATCCAGTCCATGCGGCCACGCTGCCCTCTGTTTCTGACACTTCGTAGACGTCCAGACCGTATCCAGGACTGAACCGTCTTACTCGTTACACCTATAGCCTTAGCTGCTTATTTCACTGATTGATATGTCTGGTCAGCCATCCCATACCCCAATGTAAATGTAAAGTAAATGACAATCTTGGTAGAGGTAACCCCTTTTGAGAGGAGTGCGAAACTCCGTGGGAAATAGTCTCGTCACTCCCGCGAAAGCAGGAGTCCACTATGGCGAACCATAGTTGATAGCCTGTGGATTCCCGCTTCCGCGGCAATGATGGGAGTCTTGCACTTTTCACTCTAAGTCGAACCTGTTCCAGACTGGTAGGCGCTTCCATTTTGTCATATTGGCGAAAGCTGATGCCCAGAGGGGCATGGGTGGCGGATGCTGTACCGGTTTGGTAGGTGAACATTTCACCCTCACACGCCACGGCGCATCTACGACCCTAGCCCTCTCCCTAAAGGGAGAGGGGACATTTGTGCCAAAAGCAGTGCATCGACCAAGTTGGTACAGGTTCTGGGTGGCGCAGGGAACTTGGGATCAATCCATTCTCGCCCTCACCCGTCAAGTGCTTACAGGGGTAGGTAAACTGACAGTTTGTTCGTCCACGGATCAAGTTCAGGGCAGGCTCTGGGCTTGTCGAATGACACCCCCAGCCCCTGGATTCCGGCCCCGTGTCGAGTGCAGGACAGGCCTTCGCCGGAATGACGACTGACGCGGTGCGCAGCACCTCCTTGACTAGGTCGCCTCCGTTGTTGGTCTCTCCTATGATCCTGTCTGCGCTGTGTTTGTCATGGGTTATCGGGCTCTGTGGTCGGTGTTGGAAGTTTGGCGATAGCTAATGACCCCGACGGGGTCACAAGCGGGGATGGAAGATCTGGAACGAGGATGAGGGGATGCCGGGGTTGTAATAGGGGCTGCTGCGGTCGTCTTCGGGATAGTAGACGGGGCCGTCGTGCAGCTTGCACCTGGGGTGTCCGCAGTTGACCAGCCTGAACGAGGTCGGGATGTTGGGTGTTGGAGACCATCTCTCGTGTTCTTCCCGGGATGGTGGTGGGCCGAGGTCTTCTCCCTCTTTGGCCTTTTCTTCTTCCTCCGCAGCGGACTTGGCCCTGGCCTTGGCCTGTTGGGCCGCGGCGGCCTGACGTTCGGCTTCTTCTTTCTCCCGGAGTTCGCGTTCGGCCTTGATCTGCTTTCTGCGTTCGACCCGCCTGTCGATCTTGGCATCGAATCTTTCGGCTGTCTCCTTGATGATCGCCTGGTACTCCTCTGGGTCTATGGAGTTCTTCCACTCCTCGAACCACCTGTCGGAGTTTTCCATTGC
>JAGWBK010000052.1:883-11815 GCA_021295915.1 Dehalococcoidia bacterium | reverse complement strand
GGCTCAAGCTGCCGACAGTGGACCTAGGGGACGGCGAGACGGCCACTGTCGTCTGTGGAGCCCCGAACGTGGCGGCAGGGCAGAAGATCGCCTTCGCAAGGGAGGGCGCGTCGCTGTACAGTCCGCGCTCCGGCAAGGTGGAGGCGCTCAAGCGCGCCCGCATTCGGGGCGTCGAATCGGCTGGAATGGTCTGCTCAGTTCTGGAGCTTGGACTTGGCGAGGACCACGAGGGAATTCTCGTGCTGGACGACGATGCTCCGGTAGGGACTCCGCTCGGGCAGTATCTCGGCGACGCCATTCTGGACGCCGAGGTCACTTCCAACAGACCGGACTGCCTCTCGATTCTCGGTGTCGCCCACGAGGTCGCGGCCATCACTGGAGAGAAGATCACCGAGCCTGACTACTCGTACCCAGAGGAAGGCCCGGACATCGAAAGCAAGGTCAAGATCGAGATAGCCGATCCCGACCTTTGCTACCGCTACACGGCCAGCCTGATCGAGGACGTGAAGATCGGCCCGTCGCCGCGCTGGCTTCAGGACACGCTCATCAAGGCCGGTCAGCGGCCCATCAACAATGTGGTGGACATCACCAACTACGTGATGCTCGAGTACGGCCAGCCGCTGCACGCGTTCGACTTCGAAAAGTGCCGGAACGCGACGATCATCGTCCGCGCTGCACGTGAGGGAGAGAAGCTGACAACACTGGACGGACAGGAGCGCAAGCTCACTCCACCAATGCTGACCATATCGGACTCCCACGATGCCGTTGGACTCGCAGGCGTGATGGGCGGAGCCAACTCTGAGATGACAGAGGAGACGACGTCAGTACTGCTGGAATCGGCGAGCTTCAACGCCGTCAACACACGGCTGACGCGCACGGCTCTCGACCTTCGTACCGACGCCTCCGACAGGTTCGAGCGCGGCATCAGATCGGCACTCGCCCCACATGGCCTCAGGCGAGCCACGCAGCTCATAGTCGAACTGTGCGGAGGCACTGCTGCAAAGGGCATCATCGACCTCTACCCTACCAAGCGCGAACCTCCGACGGTCAGCATCAGCCGCTCACGAATCCAGCAGGTGCTGGGAGTCAACTATCCAATGTCGCAGGTCAAGCGGGTGCTGGAGTCGCTCGGATTCGAGGAGAGCGAAGCCCCGGGTGGCCTGATCGACCTGATCGAGGCTGTTGAGGCCGCACCGTCCGCCGAACGCTCGGACACGCTCTGGCTCAAAGTGCCGTACTGGCGCTCTGACATATCTATAGAGGACGACCTTGTAGAAGAGGTGGCGCGTATCATCGGGTACGACTCGCTGCCGACCACAATGCTGTCGAGCGCGATCCCTCACTGGGAGCCGCAGCCGATGACGCAACTCAAGGACGTGGTGCGAGACCTGATGGCAGCCGCAGGAATGCAGGAGACCATCTCTTACTCGCCGACCACGCTGGAGAACCTGTCACGAGTAGACTCGCTCGATGAAGACAATCCGCCACTTCGAATCTCGAACCCGCTCAGCCGAGAGTGGGAGTACATGCGCACGACGCTGCGGGCCAATGTGCTGAATACGCTGGCGTACAACCGCAGTCTTGCCCAGGGCGAGGGAGTGCGTATCTTCGAGGTCGGCCGTGTGTACATCCCCAAGCCTGAGGCGAAGGAGCGAGACCTGCCGGACGAGCTTGAGATGCTTGTCGGCGTGGTCTCGGGCCCACGGTTCAGCGAGTCGTGGGTGACCGAGTCGGACGTCATGGGTTTCTTCGACGCCAAGGGCGCGCTGGAGTACGCCTTCAACAGGTTCGGCATCGAGGTCGAGTACGAGCCATCTACAGATTCGATCATGCAGACGGGTCGCATTGCCCGCATCACGTCGAACGGCGTAGAGCTAGGCGTGGTGGGCGAACTCCAGGCTCCCCTGCTGGAGAGCTACGACCTGGACGGATACCCGGCGGCGATGTTCGAGATCAGTCTCGATGCGCTGCTCTCCGTGGTCGGAGACCTGCGCCAGACGCATGTAGGCGCGAGCAGGTACCCAGAGTCCTACCGAGACCTTGCTGTAGTAGTGGACGACGAAGTGCCCGCTGCAAACATACAGCGAATCATAGACCGCCATGCGCTGGTGGTCCGCAGCGCTCCGTTCGACATCTACTCGGGCGAGGGAGTGCCGGACGGACTCAAGTCGGTTGCCTTCCGTGTTGTATTCCAGTCCGACCGCAGCACGCTGACGTCGGAACAGATCGACCACTTCCAGCGCGACATCGTCCGCCAGCTCCAGAGGGAGCTGAACGCCGAACTCAGGACCTAGCCCAGCACTGCCCATGGATTTCTCGTACGAGTACACCGAGGAGCAGCAGCGTTTCCGGGAGCAGGTGTCCGGGTGGCTGGACTCAAATGTTCCCGACAACGTCGAAGTTCTGCTCGACTCTGGGGATGCCGTGTCGACGATGAGAGAGGTTTCCGTCGAACTCGGACGCAAGGGGTGGCTGGCCCCCTCCGAACCTGCATCGGGCGGAGGAGCAGGACTGTCGCCAGATGAGACAGTGGTCATCCTCGAAGAGTTGAACCGGCGCGGCCTGTTGTGGCTGGATGATGGTGAGGCCCAGTCGCTCAGGCAGGCTATATCTGCCTGGGGATCCGGCAGTATCAGAACAGACCTGGTCAGATCACTTGCAGCAGGCGAGTGTTCTATCTGGCGACACCGGATTGCCCTGTCCCCTGCGTCCAATGGAGAGGTGGGGCTGGACCCTGACTCTGTTGGAATCATCGCAGTCCCGGATGCTGACGGCTATCTTCTCAATGGCACGGGCATGTACACCGGACTTGGGGGCAGACCTGACGTACTCTGGACGGTCGCTCTCGTCCAGCCTGAGTCCGAATTTCAGGATGATCCTCCCGAGCCCGTCTGCCTGATCGTGGACGGGGCCTCAGCTGGTATAACCTACCCGTCATTCCGAACCCTGACTGCTGCTACGCCAAGGCTGGTCGGATTAGATGACGTCTGGGTACTCCGCTCGGACGCGCTTGGGCCTGAGGGTGAGGGCCACCGGGTGCTCAGCACGAGAGTGACTCTGGACCCGCGCGCCGATCTGCCATCCTGGGTAGAGTCTGAGACCGAAGCGCTCATCGCATTTGCCCGCGAGAATGGACTCGGCGAAGACCCGATACGTGCGCTTGTACTGGTAGAAGCCTACATCGCGAGTCGTGTCTCACGCCTATTGAGGATGAGCGCCGCATGGAACGAGCAGTCCGGATCAGAGGCAGGTACGGCTGCGTCTCTGGCATCGCTGTATCGCAGGGCTGCAGCCTCAGAGTTGTCCGATGCAGCAAGGCAGGTTGTCGGCCCAACCGCCCTGCTTGCAGATACGGACCCCAGGGCTGCAGCTGGCGGCAGATTCGAGCGTGTATCTCGTCGGGAGTTGTCCGAACGTGATAGCGGCCCATCCGGCGATCCTGACCGCGAGGCAATCGCATCTGAGTTGGAGTTGGATAGTCAACCCGACTGATCTCACATCTTCTCTCTCGGTTGAACCTGTGTCAGTAACGGTAGTCAGTGTTTTCACCCTCACCCCCGGATCAAGTCCGGGGCAGGCTCTAACCATCTCTCTGAGGGCGAGGGGACATTAGATTCCGTAGGGAGGTAGATACCTACCGGATTGACACAGCTTCCTACCTGTTGATGTACTGTTGTATTGCCTGACGGTCGTTTATAATCCTTGACAGGCGCCCAACACACGAAATCCCTGTGCTCTGATATGGCAGCCTCTCCCTTAAGAGCATCCTGGTAAGGAAAGGACAAACCCAATGCTGACGCTAGTAGAGGAAATCATCCTGCTCATGCTCAACGACGAGGACGGCAGGTTCGTGCGCGTCCCAAGCTGGTCGACTGAGTATGCCATTGCTGGTGGCGTCCTGATGGACCTAGCAATGGAGAACCGAATCGACACGGACCTCGAGCATCTCATGCTTCTCGACTCCACTCCCGTAGGCGACAGTCTGCTCGATCCTGCGCTGGCTGACATCGCAAAGGGAGAACAGCAGGACGTCCGCTTCTGGGTGGAGCATGTTGCCCAGTCCGCATATGATCTCCGTGAAGGGGCCCTCTCGCGGCTGGTCGACCACGGCATCCTGGAGCGCGAGGACGAGAAGTTCATGTGGGTGTTCAAGTCCAGGCGCTACCCGACAATAGACGGCACTGTCGAGCGCGAGGTGAAGCTGCGCATCATGGGCGTGCTGTTCAGTGACGAGATCCCGGATCCCAGGGACGTAATGCTGATCTGTCTCGCGGACGCATGCGGAATCTTCAGAGAGCTGCTGTCCTCACGCGAGTCTCGCCAGGCGTCAGACCGCATCGAGCAGGTGCGCAGGCTCGACCTGATCGGGCAATCGATGACCCAGGCAATCCACGACATAGAGATGTCCATCGCGGCCTCAGTGCAGGGACACGTCTACTAGGCACGGCCACCCTTTCGACCGAAACGAGATTCTCAACGAAGCTTCAGTAGTAAGGAGACCTACCATGGGCGCGATTCTGGGCGAAGGCGACTTCAGGTACGAACATGTACTCGACTGGCACAAGCTGCCGGAAGGGGCTAGGCTGATAGAGACGCCGGGTGTCGCCGTCGACTCCCAGGATGACGTGTATGCGTTCAGCAGAAACCCTGACTTCCCGGTCATGGTGTTCAACCAGGAAGGCGACTTCGTTCGCGGTTTCGGCAAGGGCATATTCGGAGACCGTACCCACGGCATCTACGTCGGCCCAGAAGACACCATCTACTGCG
Organism: Dehalococcoidia bacterium; assembly: GCA_021295915.1. Classification (NCBI taxonomy): domain Bacteria; kingdom Bacillati; phylum Chloroflexota; class Dehalococcoidia; species Dehalococcoidia bacterium. The sequence continues at coordinate 7,048 of JAGWBK010000052.1, read as the reverse complement.
TCGATGACGGCATCCACACCATCACCAAGTTCACCCGAGAGGGCGAGCTTCTGATGACGATCGGCACGACCGGCCAACCCTCAGAGATATGGAAGGGCGAGCCGTTCAATCGGCCTACCCATGCTGCAGTCTCCAGGAAGACTGGACACATCTACATCTCTGATGGCTACGGCAACTTCAATGTGCACAAGTACACCGGCGACGGCGAGTACGTTAAGAGCTGGGGCGGGCCGGGAATCGACCCGGGCGAGTTCCTCAGGCCACATAACATCGCCGTGGACGACGGTGACCGCGTCATCGTCGCTGACCGAGAGGCGCACCGCATCCAGGTATTCGACACCGACGGCAACGTGCTCGACGTGTGGAACAACATCCATATGCCCAACGGCATGACCATCGGGCCTGATGGCAACATCTATGTCGGCGAGCTTCCGGGCGCGACGCAGGCGGAACCGACGCCCCCGAGACACGGACACCGCATCAGTATCTACGACTCCAGCGGGAACCGTCTAGCTCTGTTTGGCGCCGACGATGAGGGCACGGGTTCGGGTGAGTTCATAGCTCCTCACGGCATGGGCGTGGACAGCCAAGGCAACATCTACGTTGGCGAAGTGTCCTTCACCATTCGAGGCGGTCGCATGGATCCGCCGACGGAGCTACGGAGCTTCTCAAAGCTGGCGAAGATCTAGTTTACTGTCAAACAGTCATGATGGTCGGTGAACCGCCCTTCGACTGGCTCAGGACGAACGATCTTGAGTGTCTGCGCTGGGCGGCCGATAGACTAGTCGACGAACCGGAACTGCTGAGCCGGCCTGCCGCCTTCAGGCAGGCCCATCGGCAGATGTGCATTGATAAGGAAGGGGCGCTTCTCGTCTTCGACGACGCGCAGACCTTCGGCGATGGTGTCGGAGATCTTCGATTCCTCCGTCAGGTCGGTGGCTTCCATGCCGAAGCCCTCTGCGATCTTGGTCGGGTCCATGCCGGTCAGCGCGACTCCGCCATAGTCTCCAGACTCGCGCATCTGTCCACCGGCCTGTCCGAACGCGCCTGCGACAATTCCGTATGCCTGGTTGTTGGTTATGAGGTACAGCACGGGAATCCTGTGGTGGACCGCCGTCCACAGTCCGCTGTCCGCGTAGTACAGGGAGCCGTCACCGACGAGTCCGACTACCGGCGTGTCAGGCGCGGCCAGCTTAGCGCCGATCGGGGCGCCAACCCCGTAGCCCTCAGACCCACCTGCGGGACGGATGTACATGTTGTTGCCGGGCCCGTTGTCGCCTCCGACCACGTCCTGCGGCACCGCGAACTGTTCCGTGGTCACGATTCCCCCGCCGAGACGTTCGAGTTCAGCGTCGAGCGACTCGATCAACGGCAGGGGCCGTACACGGCCATCCTGAGCGCCAACTGACCCAAGCGCCGTGCGCCGCTCGTCGCGTAGTGTAGACGCGGCCTGACGAGCCCACTGCCTGCGGTCGTCGTAGCGGCCTGGCTCAGTCTCGCTCGTCACGAGCGACTCCAGACGCTCCATTGCCCTCCCCTCATCCGCGAGGATTGCGAGGTCGAGTCCTGGCATGTTCTTCAGGTTCTCAATATCTGATCCGATGGCCATCAGGGTCGCGCCGCCACCGAAGCCGACGTAGTCCGACGCTGTACCAGCACCACCGTGACGCGAGCCGATGGAAAGGATCAGGTCGGGGTTCAGCGCCTCTACCGCTCTCTCGAAGTAGCCTGCGTGCTGAGGATGCTTGATCGGGACGCCGCGCAGGTCGTTCCGTCCCGTTGCCACAGCGGCGCCGAATCGCTCAGCTATTGCGGTCACCGCGGCCTCGGCGCCAGTCTTCCAGATGCCGTCGCCAGCGTAGATCAATGGACGCTCGGCCTCGTGCAGGGCGACCGCGACTCGCTCGATGTCGTCGTCGGACGGGTAGCCCGCCATAACAGCGGGGGTGCCGCCCTCGATAATCTCCGTACTAACCGGAGCGGAACCGAGCATGGTGTCATATACGGCCAAGTGGACCGGCCCCACTGGAGGCGTGGTCGCGACTCGTACTGCACGCTCTATCGCCGCGGGGAGACCCTCAGGCTCTACAACAGTCCAGTTCTCCTTGGTCATCGGAGCTGCTATGGACGTGGGGCCAAAGCTGTGGCTCAGGTCCAGGCTAATCCGGTCCGCGAAGCTGCCAGTGTCTCCGGCGAACGTAATGACAACCACCGGCAGGCTTCCCCACCACACGTTGATGAGCTGGCCCATGCTCTGGGCAAGACCTGCCCCAAGGTGGACGACCATAACGCCAGGGTCGGCTGCCACCTGCGTGTACCCACCGGCCATCGCCGTGACGGAGCCCTCGTGAAGTCCCAGGATGCCGTGGATGTCAGGGTGCGAGTGTAGCGTGTCGAAGAACAGCGCCTCCCTGGACCCTGAGTTGTTGAAGACGTACTTCACGCCGGAGGCAGCAAGCTGCTCCACCATGACCTGCGACGCATGTGCTGTTATCGCTCGCTTCTGCACAGTAATTCTCCCGTTAGCTAGGTTGCGCCCAATTGTATCAGCGTACGGGTGCACTCGATACTGACCACGTGATGTTGACCTGATACACTCCGCCTGTAGTGGCCAAGCACAGCAGATGGGAGCAGCTTGTGGCTCTTTCCACGAATACAGTCCTGTACGAAACGCGCAACCAGATCGCCTACATCACGCTCAACCGACCTGAGTCGCTGAATGCGCTCAGTCGCGAGGTCGGCGTCGGGCTGCGAGAGGCAGTCGACAAGTTTCGGGACGATCCGGACCTTTACGTCGCAATCCTGATTGGGAGCGGCGGTCGCGCGTTCTCCGCAGGCATGGACCTGAAGGAGCGCGCCTCGCTCGATGCCGCCGGTGACCTGGTGGAGAGCCCGATCCGAGGCAGACACGAAGCATCGTTCGCAGACAGAGGAGTGTTCAAGCCGATCATCGCGGCGATCGACGGCTTCTGCGTTGCCGGGGGACTGGAGCTGTCGCTTAAGTGCGACATAAGGGTCGCGACACGACAGTCTCAGTTCGGTCTTCCTGAGCCGCGCTGGAGTATCTTCCCAGGACACGCTGTACACAACCTCTCCCGGATGATTCCTCTCGGAGAGGCGCTAAACATGATGCTCACCGGAACGAGAATCGACTCCGGGCGGGCTTACCAGATCGGGCTGATACAGCACCTCGTCGAGGACCGGACTGAGCTACTCGCCAAATGTGACGAGATAGCCGAGGAGATCAAACTCTGCGGGCCGCTCGCTATCCAGGGAATAAAGCGTATCGTCTACGGGGCAAAAGACCAGCCTGTTGAGTTCTCAGTCCGACTTGGCGCACCAATTATGGAAGACGTTCAAGCGTCCGAAGATGCTATAGAAGGCCCTCGCGCCTTCTCGGAGAAACGCCGACCGGTCTGGAAATCCAGGTAGGACAGTCAACGTCCCATCAGACCTTAGTTATAAGTACCCGTTGGAGGTATCCAAATGGCCCAGGTAGAAGGAAGCGCTCTAGTAACCAAGTCGATTGCCAATGAGGGCATCACCACCCTGTTCGGACTCGCGGGCGGTCCTATAGTAGAAGTGATGGGGTACGGTCCCAGCCTTGGTGTGCGTCCGATTGGGGTGCGCCACGAGCAGGCGGCGACATTCGCGGCGACTGCGTACGGCTACGTGAGGAACGAGGTCGGTGTGGCAGTGCTCGCTGCAGGCCCTGGAGTCACCAACGGAGTAACCGGCGCGCACGTTGCGTTCGACAACTGTATGCCGCTCCTGATCATCGGCGGGTCGGGCCCTCAGCACGGTCGCTACTCCGGCACATTCCAGGAGACCGACAACGTCCCCATGTTCACGTCGATAACGAAGATGGCCGTACAGGTGGACAGCGCAGCGCGCATCCCGGAGTACATGTCGATGGCTTTCCGAAAGGCCAAGACCGGAAGGCCGGGGCCAGTGTACCTTGACCTTCCGTCTGACGTCCTCCAGGAGATGGTGGACGAGGAGTCGGTGAAGTGGCCTACAGGCTACTATGCGAGTTCTCCTCCCCAGGGAAACCCGGATGAGATTTCCAAGGCCGCCGAGCTTCTGCTCAACGCGGAGCGTCCGGCAATGATAGTAGGCAAAGGAGTCCGCTGGTCTGAGCCGGTCGAGCAACTGACCGCGCTGGTGGACACGCTTGGTATGCCGTTCCTGCCGTCGCCGATGGGACGCGGGTTCATCCCTGACGATCATCCCATGAACTTCAATGCCGCTCGCAGCACCATTATGCAAGGGGCCGACGTGGTCCTCGTCGTTGGCGCTCGGCTCAACTGGATGTTCGACTTCGGACGCAGGTTCGCGCCAGACGCCAAGATCATACATATAGATATAGAACCTGAAGAGATCGGACTCAACAGGGCGGTGGACGTCGGTATCATTGGCGACGCGGGTCAATCCCTCAGCCAGATACTGACAGAGCTCGATGGCCGAACGGAAGGCATGAGGGACAGGGCCGAAGAGGGCCCATGGCTCAGCGAGCTCCGGCAGAAGGCCGAATCCAACGCGGAGTCCATTCAGCCCTTCCTTGAGGCCCCCACAACTCCGATACGCACCTACCGTTTGCTCAATGAGGTCAGGCAGGTCTTCCCAAGGGACACGATATACAGTGTGGACGGTCAGATTACTCTCGCCACTGGGCGGCAGGTGCTTCCGTCCAACACGCCTGCCAGTCGTCTGAACTCGGGCACAAACGGCTGCATGGGTGTCGGAGTGCCGTTCGCCGTGGGTGCGAAACTTGCCCGGCCCGATGTCCCGGTCGTCAGCGTGAACGGTGACTGTGCCTTCGGGTTCAACTCGATGGAGATGGAGACCGCCGTGCGTCACAACCTGCCCATAGTGTTCATCGTAAACAACAACTCCGGCATAGTCGGAGGCAACCTGGAGTCGCGCATGGGCCTGCCAGACGACTACGGCGAGCGCGTTGCACGGTACGTCCAGGACGTGCGTTACGACAAGATGATGGAGGCATTCGGGGGTCACACCGAGTATGTGACTGATCCGGACGACCTCCGTCCCGCCCTTGAGAGGGCCTATGCGGCCAGCATGGAAGGTGCGCCTTCGTGCGTGAACGTAATTACGGACCCAATGGAGCAGATGATAACGCGCTCGAACCGAGCCAGCGCCCTGATGGGTTACTAATGCGTTCTGACCTTTGTCTTAAAAACAATTGACTTGCCGTGCAGACTGCCTTACCTTTATACGGACACCGTACGCAGTGCATCTAAATGGAGGCCAATGCAACGTCAGCAGGCCGTGTTTCCGAACCTGATTTCCTCAGAAAGTGGCTTACGGATACGCCTGCCGAGACCTTGACAACGACTCTTTGCAAGGTGTACAAATCTTAGCGGTTTGATAATCTAAGTGAGGCGCAGATGCAGGCAACTGCCGCATCCTGTCAAAAATCGGAATGGTACTCCTCGGGAGGGGCACACCCCCTTTCGGGTATTAGTGTGTTTACCAGCCAAATGGTCATCATCCATCTTTAGTCACGGAGACCTAAGGGGGTAGTTAAGTGAACAGTAAAACGCGGTTTATACCACTAGTGATAATCGGGGCTATCCTCTTGTCCCTGCTCGCCATCGTTCCCGCGTTTGGCGCGGACGAGGTGGGGTTCATAGACCCCGGCGACATTAACGCCGACGGGACGCTCTCGGACTCCACACCGGACGATCAGGACTGGGCCCGGCAGGGCGGACGCATCGGTTTGATGCTCTCCGATGATGGACTGGATACGCCGGTAAGGCGCGTACTGATTCCCAGCATCGACGCCCGCATGGCCGGCAGAGGCGATGTAAACGCTCACTCAGACACGATCACCAATGCAAGTGTTTCCGGTCTGAGCGGAGATGACTACATCCTGATCGGTGGTAACACCGTCCGGCAGGTCGACTCGGTTACCACAACCGACGGAGACACGACGATAAGCGTTGACAAGGCCTTCGGCTATGGAATGTCAAATGCTGAAATCTATCGCATCAATGACTCCGTAACCAACCTGAGTCCCTGGGACGACAACTACTCCTCCTATGGTATGGCGGAAGTAATTGGTAGTGGCCAGGCAAGCTTCAGAGCCTCCAGCAATGCTTCTCGCTACAATGCCCAGCACGCCATAGTTGACAGCGATGTGGG
>JAGWBK010000052.1:0-589 GCA_021295915.1 Dehalococcoidia bacterium | reverse complement strand
GAGTTCGTCCTTGAAATACAGACCGTCATGCCGCAGGATGCTGACGGCAACGACGTGATGCCTGACTTCAGCGCCTCCGTACCCACCCTGCCGGTCAACCCGCGCGACGTGGTCACCCTAGATGGGGACGACTCTACCGGCACACTGACCGTAGAGACGACATCCCCGGTCTTCTCAAACTTCACACCCGCACACGACACATCAGGCCGCGACGACAGGCCTCAGGTCAGCGCACAGGTCACCGATGGTGACTCGGGTCTGGACGAAGACGGAGAGAACATCTACGTCATCTTCCGCATAACCGAAGGCGCTTCAACCAGGACCGTCACCAAGAGCCCTGTCTCCGACGGTGAAGTCGATGACGTCGCAGGTGGCTTTGAGATCAAGCAGCGCATCACCGGCAGCGACGCCCCCGAGGGCGACGCCACCATTGAGTGGTGGGTGAAGGCTATGGACGAGGCAGGCAACGTCGGCTACTCCGACCGCCAGGCTTCGATAGATGGCGAAGAGAACCCCTGCACCGCCGACGGCGACACAGCGCTAACCGGACTTGAAGGCGCAGGCTGCCAGCCGTTCAAGATCATCGTGG
>JAGWBK010000051.1:21535-35595 GCA_021295915.1 Dehalococcoidia bacterium | reverse complement strand
GACGAGATCGCCCAGACCCACTTCCTGCGCGTGGCGCGGGAGGAGATGCGGGCCGAGGGGGTCGCCGTGCCCCTCTGAGTCTCCCACAAGGGAGCCATAGACGCTCTGGGACCTCTGGGCAGGGCGTGGCGCTCGCCGGGGGAGTAGCAGACGCCCCAGGCCCTGCCGCCCCGCTGAACCAACGGAGGACGGGGCGGGCCGGAGCGTGAGGCCACACCCGATTCCCGGCAAAATTTATAGAGATGACAGGAGAACGAAAGCCATGCGTTCGAGAGACGCCAACCAAATGAAGGGACGCCCGAGGCGTGCAGGACGGACCGTTGTCCGGCTGGACGCAGCGGTTCTCTGGCGGCGGCTCAACCTTCTGAACCGCTCCCAGAACTGGCTCGCAAAGGAGGTCGGAATCAGCCCCGGTTACCTCTCCATGCTGGTCAACGAGGGGCGAGCGCCCTCGGGTCGCATCCGACGTCGGATGCAAAGGGCCCTAGGCGTGGAGAACTTCCACGAGCTCTTTGAACAGGAGGTGCCTGATGACGATTAACACCAAAGATTCGCCCCGTCTCGGCGGGGACCTGGAACGGCCGGCCTACGGCAGCCTGCTCCCGGGGGACTTCACCGACCGCCTCGAACGCCTCAAGGCGGCCAGCGGTTTCACCTGGGCCGGACTGGCCAAGCACATCGGCGTCGACCACAAGCAGGTCTACCGGTGGCGAAAGGGCGCCGAGCCGTCCGGGGGAGCCATGTACGGCCTCTTCCGCTTCGCGGCCCGGTTGCCCGGAGGTCTCGCAATCCTCCTGGGCGAGCCGGTCCAGCTGAGCTTCTTCAAGGAGTGACCGGCCCCAGTTCAAGGATATGATCGACACGGCCTCCAGGACCAACGCCCCGTTCCGGGAGATCCTCGTCTGGAAGTTCTCCCGCTTCACCCGCAAGCGGGAGCACGCCGTCGTCTACAAGTCCATGCTCAGGCGCAAGAGAGTCAGGGTCTTCTCCATCACCGAGCACGCTGACGACACCCCCACGGGCAAGCTGCTGGAGGGCATCATCGAGACCGTGGACGAGTTCTATTCGGAGAACCTCGCCCAAGAGGTCTCCCGGGGGATGCGGGAGGCGGCCTCCCGCAGCGCAGAGCCGCACTGGACGACGTGGAAACCATAGCGGCCTACGCTCAGGACATGAGCGAGTTCCTGAAGAAGAGCGAACTGACCGAGCGCAGGGCCTTCATCGAGACCTTCGTCAAGGAGATCGTGGTGGTCTCCGACAACGCCCTGATGCGCTACACTATCCCTATGCCTGAAGACAGCCGGATACTTGGCAGGAACGCCGAGGATATGGCGTTGAACGGCTCGGTTCTGTCTACCGTCAAAAATGGTGGGCCACTCGGCATCAGTTCGCAGGCCATGGGCATGGCCACCAGAGTCACTGCAACTAACGACGTCAGTATGATATTCATAGCACCCCCTCTAATCGCACCGCCGTCTCCCACTCACAGACGGAGCAGAAGACGAGACGATATGCACATACGCATAGATCGAGGATCCGACGGCTGAAGTACGACGGAATTGGCACAGATGTTGACCATGCTACCGTACTCACATGAAACTTTCTGGCAATCCACCTGAAAGTTTCATGTGAGTTACCATGTCATTTACGAACTGCCTCCAAGCTGGACTTTGTACATTCACGCCGCGTAGGTCAGCGACTCCATGAATCTATTGAACAGTGGCGTTGGGATTTCTCGCATATCGGGTCTCTGCGACGACATACAGAAAGTCTCAGAAGTAAGCCAGAGGTGCCGGTGCACCAAAGCGATCGCATCGACGAAAGTCGGCGCTGCCTTGACATACCATGCCGCCGATCGTGTAGTTGCCGGTCGGCGACCTCTCAACACGTGAGCTGCGAGAGTTATCCAGGAGAACAGTCCCAACAGCACAGGAGTGGTCCGGGCTATGGCGCGATCCGACCACTGGCGTTGAGTCTCCACTGGTAGTAGCGCTCAGAAAGAGCCAGGGCAGTCAGCACAGGCAACGCCCATGTCCGACTTGCCCAGGGTATGTCGGTCAGCCACATCAGACTCATCCAACGCAGGCCGGAGGCCTTGACGAAGTGACTCCCGCTGGAGCGCACCGTGTCGCGATATATCCCCTTGGCCCTGATCCGCTTGCCACACCGCCGCTCCAGGGTTTCATCTATCCCAATCACCAGTGGACCATCGCCCTGATCGAGGTGTTGGAGCAGGAGCGACAGCAGCACACGACTCAATTGGAGGGTGACCATTCAGCGCGGTTGAGAACATGGTGGTAACGGGCGAAGCTCTTGTCATCGCTGAGTCCCATGACTCGGAGGGCGGAGGTGACGGTCCGCCTGCGCGTGGCCAAGACTGCGCCGACCAGCAGCACCTGGACTTTCGTCCATGTCCTGGCCTGGAACATCGGTGCGAACGGCTTGCGTCGGTCAGGTCTGTCGGATACGGTTTACGCTTCATAATGACCCGACCTTGACACTTCTCAGACACCCTCTAAGTTTTGTACAAAGTCCAGATTACATGGAATCTCGCTTATATACGCTGTTGTTAGAGTTCTCCGCCGACTGAGGGGTCAGCCCACTGGACGACTCCGCGCGCTCCAAGGTCTTCGATCTGCTGGTCGTCGTAGCCGATTTCGCGGAGCAGGGGTCTGGTGTGCTGGCCGATCTGGGTAGATGTCTCGTAGATCCCCGGTGTCATCGAGAACTCGACCAATCCTCCGTATCGGCGGTACTTGCCGACGTATGGGTGCTCCACCTCGACGCTCAGATCGTTTGCCCTAGCGTGGGGATGGTCAGCGTAGAAGTCGCCCTCCACGAGCTCGTCAGCTCGGACGCAGCCGACGTCTGCGTTGGTCAGCAGCTCTTCCCAGTCGTCAGCGGTACGCTCTGCGAGGACTGCCGAGAGCTCGGCAACCAGGGCTTCGTCGTTGTCATGTCGGGCCTCTGGAGTGGAGAAGCGGGGATCGGCCAACAGGTCCTCCCGCTGCACGGTCCGGCAGAATGTCTCCCACTCGTCCTGGAACAGGCAGGCCAGGAACACCCACCCTTCCCTGCAGCGGTAGAGGCGATACAGGGCGTGAAGGCCGTGGATCTCCTCGTCAGGCATCGCGATAGGAGGGCGGTCCGCGTAGTCGAAATACTCGTCGGCGTTGGTCCACGCATTAGCTGTGAGCATGTTGAGCCGGACGGGCTGCCCGCCTTGCCAGACGGCAAGGTCGCGCGCCCGGAGGGCGAGGACGATACCCGTGGCGATGGCCGGGGAGGTGTTCTGGTCCGGTCCCCAGTTGGCCTTCATGATCCAGCGGGTCGCCTCGACGGTCTCCTCCATGTCCATGACCTGTTCAGGAGGCGGGGGCATGCCCCGACCCATCTGCCGCATCGCGCCGCCGATGATTGCGCCGGGAATGGGATGGGCGCCCGGTCTGCGCGAGTGTTCTCCGTGTTCGCCATAGGCCGCCATCCAAACGTGGATGATGCGGGGATTGATCTTCCGGCACGTCTCCCAATCGACCCCGAGGCGCTCAGGAACACCGAGACGGAAGTTGTGCGATAGGACATCGGCTTTCGCGATGAGCTTGTGGATGATCTCCTTGCCCTCAGCGGTCTGAAGATCGATCTGAATGCACTCCTTGCCGGCATAGGTGCGTGGGTCGGCCACGGTCTGTTCGGTAGAACGCCGTCCCGCGTCCAGTCGTCTGTCGGTGGCGTCGACCTTGATGACCCGCGCGCCAAGGTCTGCCAGGAGAGCAGCGCCGTAGGGCCCGGCCTGGATCGTTGCCAGGTCCAGTACGGTCACGCCTGACAGCGGATGGGCCGGTGCATCAGCGCCATTAGTAGGGGCAGGTTTGAAACCTGCCCCTACAGCCTCCGGGGGCTGCTGCAGGCGTCCCAGCACTTCGTCGTTGTGCTGTCCGACGTCGGGAGCCGGGCCGCTTGGTTCTCCGGGCGTTTCCATCAGATCAGCGATGGGGGCAAGAGTGCGCATCGGCCCAACCCTTGGATCGTCGATCGTTACAACCAGAGAGTTGTCGACGACCGCTGGATGGTCCATGGCCCCGACGCTGTCGCGGTAGGGCTCAGCGGCGATGTTGCCGTCCTCGATGTAGATCTCCATCCACTCGTCGGAGGTCTTCTCCATCTGCTTCTTCAGAATCTCCCGGCGCAGCACCTCCCGGTTCTCCACGCTGACTGAGGGAACTCTCTCGAACCGCTCGTCATCGAGCAGGTGCTCAAGTCCAATGGCCTTGATGTGCCCGCGGATGTGCGGGACCCTCTGGTTGGCGTGCTGGAGCCATGTGCCGTCCTTCGTCCGCACGGGAACGTACCCTATGGAGGAGAGGCCGCGTCCGGGGGGCCTTCCGGGGAACCGCTCCGGGTCCCTGCGGCGGAGCTGCAGGTTAACCAGTCCGCCGTCGCCGACGTTGTTGTCGTGTGGAGAGGCCAGGTTCTGGACGATGCTTGTCTGTACCCACTGACCGCGTCCGCACTGGTCGCGCACTCGGAGCGCCCCGATGATGCCTCGCACCGCAGCCTGGCTGGCGTGCCAGCTTCCGGTGTACACCGCCGAATAGACCGGGCCTTCCCGGTTCGGCTGTCCCTGAAGGTTGAGCATCCGGCCTGCCTTGGCCGCAACAAGACCCTCGTAGCCTTTCACGCGGCGGAGGGGGCCCTTCTGTCCAAAGCCCGTGATGGAGCAGTAGACCAGGCCCGGGTAGAGTTTCGACAGGTCGTCATACGACAGTCCCCAGCCAGCCATGTCTCCGGGTCGGAATGACTCCACCAGCACGTCGGCCCTGCCTGCGAGCTGGATGGCCTGCTCACGGCCTTCATCGGTATCGAGGTCGAGCACGATGCCTTTCTTCCCACGGTTCCACGAAATCCAGGCTGGCTGAAATCGGAATGGGTCTCCACCGGGAGGTTCAACCTTGATCACTTCGGCGCCGTAGTCGGCCATCACCAGGGTGCACAGGGCCCCCGGCATTCCCAACGAGAAGTCCAGGACGGTTAGGCCGGTACACGGTCCTGACACGGTTCACCTCCTTAGCCCAGAATGGCTTAGGAGTCCGAGTATGCAACCACCGAAGATGCGCGTCAACCTCATTCGTCCTCACCGGACTCTTATGAAGTAACTGTGCCTGGGTTGGCATCCTGTCGACCAGGACGAAGTTCGGGGACCACAGGGACTTTGCAGCCCGGCTCTTCTCAATAGCGCACAATGCGCTGACCAACGCTTTCCTGCATGCCCAACCAGGAGGGGTCGAGGTCAGGCTGGACTTCGAGGCCGACAGTATCAGGCTGTCCGTCTCTGACGACGGCATGGGTCTCCCCGACGACTACGGAAGCCTGGTAGCGTACGAGGGCGAGAAGGCGGAGGCCGTGGGCAACCGAAGCCACAGAAGAGGCAGCTCAAGCTCGAGCAAGTGTCCTGAGCAACTCACGCTGCAACTCTTCCGAAAGTTCACAGGCTCGTGAATTCCTGTCCCAGCACTACGATGCTGGACACGATGATGATGCCAATCACTATGTAATTGAACATGCGTTCATCAATCCGTCCCACGAGGCGTGCGCCGATAGCCAGGCCAACTACCGATGGGACTATCACAATTCCGATTAGCGTAATGCGCTCCGGCGTGTACAGTCCCGCAATAGCAAAGCCGACAACGGAAAACAGCATCAGAATCACCAGGAAGAACGCCATTGCCCCCCTGACGGTGTGGCGTTGCCAGTTCTTCGTCATCAGATACAGCATCACCAGCGACCCCGCGACGCCGGACGTGGGTAGCAGCACACCCACCACGAAGCCCGCGAGAATACCCACGGGTCTCGAATAGGGAATCTCTCCCGAACGATCCGATGGCGAACAGAATGATCAGAACGGCGATTCCGATGCTGAGTACGCCTGAGTCCGCAGTTGTCAGTATGGTGATGGCGATAGGCACGCCACACACTGCAGCTATGGTTATCGGCACAATGTCCCTGAACGGAATGTCGCGCCATGACTTCGAGATAATCCAGATGCCTATCCCAAGTCCCGCGGTGCCGGAAACTACTATGACAGTCTGCGGTTCGTGGGCGATCAGCATTATCGGGGTGGCGATCATGCCTATCCCGAAGCCGGTCGCACTGAACACCAGAGATCCGAACAGGAGTGCGATGGCCGGCATCGCCATCTCGAGCCATCCGAAAGTGAGATCCATCAGAGCTGAGCGACCTTAAGCCCCAGCCTCAAGGTCTGCAGCTCTGATGGCGGATGCCTCGCGACACGTCCTTCCAACGCGATTCTGAAATGGCAAACCTCTACGCTGACTGCCCTTCGCACGCTATGTCGTGGGCAGGGCTACAGTGTCTCCGGTCTGGTGCTGCCATGTCCGGATTCTCGCTGCCATATCGCGAATCCGGTCCTTCTGGGCAGGATCGTTATACAGGTTGTTCAACTCGTGAGGATCGGAGTTCAGGTCGTACAGCTCGCACTGGTCGCCTGCGCACAGGTTCAGCTTCCAGCGGTCCGGGGTCACGACGGAACGCCACGGCAGCGCGAGCATCCTGTTGATCTCCGGAGCGCCGAGGAAGCGGTCGGGGATCTCATTGCTTGTGCCGTTCCACTGGATGAAGAACTCACCGGCCATCACCGGCTGAAGGCTCTTGCCCTGAAGGTTGCCGGGGACTTCGTGACCGGAGAGGTCCAGCAGAGTTGGGACGAGGTCGATGTGGCCGACGCTTCCAGGCAGCCTTGTGGACTCCTGTGACAGCCATGGGACGCGCATGAGCAGCGGCACCCTTGATGCCTCCTCGAAGAACGAGCGCTTCTCCAGCATCCCGTGATCGCCCATCATGTCGCCGTGCTCGCTCGTGAACACGACGATGGTGTTGTCGGCCACACCGGCGCGCTCCAGCGCCGACGTGATCCTGCCGACCATGCGGTCAACCAGCGTGATATTGGCCATGTAGTGTGCGCGAAGGGTGCGCCAGCCAAGCTCGGTGGAGACGTCCTCTCTCGAGGCTGCGTAGCGCATCATGTAGTCGTCTGCGGTCTGGTCGACGCCCTCAAGCATGAACTGCAGGAAGTAGTTGCCCCTGACCCGGTTGACGAGGGACGCGGACTCCGGCTTCTGCAGGAACCCGGGGCCGACAGGCAGCGTGGCCGGGTCGTACATGTCCATGAACGGCCCGTGGTACGGCGAGTGCGGCTCGAACGTGCTGACGTACAGCGCGAACGGCCTGTCGCTGTTGGCCTCGATGAACTCCGCGGCGCGGTCGCCGAGGAATGACGCCATCTGGTGTTCTTCAGGCAGATCGTAGTGGGCGTCGGAGCTGAACACGCCCACGCCATTGCGCTCCCTGTCCGGCTTGTAGCCCTGCTCGACAAGGTACTTGTTGTAGCTGGACACGAGGTAGCGCTGCTCAGGCTTGGCAAACCTGTGGCTGTCCTCGGCTGATACCCATTCATCGAAGCCGTGCTGGGCCACGAGGTCGTTGCCCAGGTGCCACTTGCCCATGTAGCCCTTGTAGTAGTCGTCCGACAGCATCTCGGCGATCACCGGGACGCTCTCTTCCAAGTGGATCTGGTTGACGATCGGGCCGGCAGCGTGCGGGTACAGTCCGGTCATGATCGTCGCGCGGGCCGGGGTGCACACGGGCTGGGCAACGTAGGCGTTCTCGAACACGAAGCTCTCGTCAGCCAGGGCATTCAGGTTGGGGACGTTCATCCAGTCGGCACCGTAGCAGGCCAGCGTGTCCTGGCGCTGCTGATCGCTGAAGATGAAGACGATGTTTGGGTTATCCGGCATTGATCAAGTCTCCTTGTGTTCGGACGGCCGCTTGAAGCTGCACATGTAAAGAGCGTAGCTCGCGTCGATCAGACGGTGGGTAGAGGTGCGTGGTCGAAGTTCTTGTGCTGCCAGAGCCGGACTCGGGCCGCGAGGTCCCTGACCCGGTGGCGCTGATCAGGGTGATCGAACAGGTTGGTCTGCTCGTACGGATCGTTGACCAGGTCGTACAGCTCGCCCTGGTCGGTAGCGCACAGCGCGAGCTTCCAGCCGTCGCGCACGATTGTCCGCCAGGGCTGCGTGTTGCGGAGGTTGATCTCCGGACTGCCGAGGTGGCGGTCGTCGATGTCGCTCACACCGTTCCACTGGACGAAGACCTCGTTGCCGTCGAGCGTCTGCTCACCACGCAGCACGGGGGCAAGGCTCTTGCCCTGCAGGTGGTCCGGCACGGATGCGCCCATCAGGTCGAGTATCGTGGGAACAAGGTCAACGTGGCCCACTGCGCCTTCCAGCATCTGGTGACTGGTAGATATACCCGGCACATGCATGATGAGCGGCACGCGGGCCGACTCCTCGTACATCGAGCGTTTCTCGAGCATCCCGTGGTCGCCAGCCATCTCGCCGTGTTCGCTGGTGAAGACGACAACCGTGTTATCAGCAACACCGTTGCGTTCGAGTGCGTCGAGTATCGTCCCGACCATCTCGTCGACCAGGGTGATGTTTGCGAAGTACTGTGCCCTCAGCCTGCGCCAGCCGGCCTCTGAGGTCACGTCGTGACCGCGAGCGGCGTTGGACTGCAGGTATGGGTCTGTCTCGGCGTCGGGTTGCCCGAGGTACTGCGTGCAGTACTCGGCCCGAACGGTGTTGTGGAGGGAACCTCCCTCCGGCACCTTCAGGAACGTGGGTCCCACGGGCAGTTCTTCGGGGTCGTACATGTCGTCGTAGGGGCCGTGATACGGCGGGTGAGGCTCGAACGTGCTGACGTACAGCATGAATGGGCTGTCGCTGTTGCGGTCGATGAAGTCCGCCGCCCTGCCTCCGAGGAATGATGCCATCTGGTGCTCCGCGGGCAGCCTGGCGCGCTGCATCGGCGAGAACATCATTTCGCCGTCCGCCCTTTGCAACTCAGGCTCGAACCCAGTCGCTCATCTGGGTGCGGTACTCGCGCTGCGTGTACTCGGGGCGATGGCCGTCCTCGGTGCTTATCCACTCGTCGAAGCCGTGCTGTCGAATGACGTCGTCCCCGAGGTGCCACTTGCCGAACCAGCCGGTGTGGTAGTCCTCCGGGGACATCTCGGCGACGCTCTGACGGTCCGGCGGAAGAGACATCCTGTTGACGGTCGGCCCTGCGAAATGAGGATAGAGTCCGGTAACGATCGTAGCCCGTGCGGGAGTGCATACAGGCTGAGCGACGTAAGCCCGCTCGAAGACGAAGCTGCTGTCTGCCAGCGCATTCAGGCGCGGCACATTGATCCAGTCGTTGCCGTAGCAGCTCAGGGTGTCATACCGCTGCTGGTCGCTGAAAATGAACACTACGTTAGGACGGTCAGGCATGTGGGCTCTCCTCCATAGTCGTTGATGTGTATCAGGAAGCGGCGTATCCCGGCGCTCTGATGCAGCTCACCCCTGGAGTTCGGGCACGTCGCCTTCACACTCTTCGATGGCCAGCAGGCACCTGGGATGGAACGAGCAGCCGCTGGGCGGATTGAGTGGGCTGGGGACCTCACCGGGCAGTGGAATCCGTTCCCTTCCCGCTTCAACATCGGGGTCAGGAATGGGTATGGCCGACAGCAGCGCTCGCGTGTACGGGTGAAGTGGGTCTTCGTAAAGTTCGTCCTGGGTGGCGACCTCGACGATACGGCCGAGGTACATGACCGCAATCCTGTCGCTCACGTGCCGGACCACAGACAGGTCGTGCGACACGAACAGGTAGGTGAAGTTGAACGTCTGCTGCAGCTCCTGCAGCAGGTTGATGATCTGGCCCTGGATCGATACGTCGAGCGCAGACACCGGCTCGTCACAGACGACGAACTCGGGGTTAACGGCCAGGGCGCGGGCGATTCCGATGCGCTGGCGCTGCCCGCCGCTGAACTCGTGAGGGAACCGGCTCGCCATGTTCGGATTCAGGCCGACGATCTCGAGGAGCCTGGCGACCTCGTCCCTGTATTCACCACGGCCCTTGACCAGGTTGTGCACCCTGAGAGGCTCGCCAACGCAGTCACCGGCGGTCTGCCGTGGGTCGAGGGAGGTGTACGGGTCCTGGAAGATGATCTGTGCGCGGCGACGCATGCCACGCAGCTCTTCCCTGTTCATCTCGTCCAGGTTGCGGCCGCCAAAGTAGACGTCGCCGGATTCTGCCCTTTCGAGCCGTAGAATCGCACGGCCGAGAGTGGTCTTGCCGCATCCGCTCTCACCTACCAGACCGAGCGTCTCTCCACGCCGGATAGCCAGGCTGACGTCGTCAACGGCCTTGATCAGTCCGACAGTCCGGGGAATGATCCATCCCGCCTTTACAGGGAAGTTGACCTTGAGATTACGGACTTCAACCAGGTTATCGCCTTCAGGATGCTGGCGATGTGCAGGAGAGTGCTGCGTTGGGGCAGTGGTCATGACGCCGACACCTCTCCAAGCTCGGTGGCGACCCAACAGGCTGCGCGATGACTATCGCTAATCGCTGTCTCATCCGGGAACTGGCCGGCGCAGACATCTATCGCGTAGTCGCACCTCGGCACAAACGGACAGCCGGGCGGCAGGTCTATAAGGTCAGGAGGGCGACCCTCGATGGTCTCCAGCAGTTCGCCTCGCACCTGGTCGACCCGTGGAATCGATCGAAGCAGGCCTCGCGTGTAGGGGTGCCTCGGATTGCGGAATATATCCCCCGCGTACATTATGTTGATCCGGTCAGCGTACCTGGCGACAACACCAAGGTTATGCGTGATCAAAATGAGAGTGACGCCGAACTCGCTGGCAAGACCCTTCAGCAAGTCCAGGATCTGCGCCTGGATAGTCACGTCGAGCGCGGTTGTCGCCTCGTCGGCGATGATCAGCTTGGGGCCGCAGCTCATCGCAATTGCGATCATCACGCGCTGGCGCATCCCTCCACTAAACTCGTGAGGGTACTGGTTCAACCTGCGCTGGGGGTCGGAAATGCCGACCTGTTCGAGAAGCTCGATCGCTCTCATCCGGGCTTCGCCGCGATTCAGTCCCTGGTGCCACATTACAGACTCGGAGAGCTGCTCCTCGATGGTGAGCACTGGATTGAGCGACGACATCGGCTCCTGGAAGATCATCGCGATGTCTTTGCCCCGGGTGTTTCTCAGCTCGACGCCGTCCATCTTGAGCAGGTCCTCGCCTTGGAACATGACCTCGCCGGTCTCGATCTTGCCCGGAGGCTCCGCGACCAGACGCATGATGGACAGCGAGGTCACGGACTTGCCGCACCCACTCTCGCCTACCAGCGCGATGGTCTCGCCTTCCATGGCGTCGAAGGACACGCCGTTGACTGCCTTGACCACGCCCTCACGGGTGTAGAAGAACGTGCGGAGGTCGCGTACCGAGATGAGCGGCTCCGGTTCACCGGGGCTAGTCAACTACTGCCTCCCTCTCAGACGAGGATCGATCATGTCCCTGATGGAGTCACCCAGCAGGTTCATGGCAAGAACGGTGATGGATATCATCACACCGGGAATCACCGCGAGATGAGGGCCGAGGTCGAACCGGGTCTGGGCGCCGCTGAGCATGTTGCCCCAAGACGGAGTCGGGGGCTTGATGCCAATGCCCAGGAAGCTGAGCTGCGCTTCGGCAACGATCGCGCCCGCGATACCCACGGCGACCAGCACGAGTGAGACCGGCAGCGTATTTGGGACAAGGTGAAGCACGACTATCCGCAGGGAAGACGACCCTATCGAACGCTGCGCCTCGATGAATAGTGACTCTCTTAGCGATAACACGTGCGACCGTATAACTCGTATGGACCCTATGGCACTGAACAGCGCCAGGGCGCAGATAACCACCGTCATCGTGAAGCCAAACGCCGTTGCTACCGTTATGACTATGACCAGTCCCGGCAGCACGAGGAGTGTGTCCACGAACCGCTGCAGGATCAGGTCAACCAGTCCGCCAAAGTATGCGCTGGTAATTCCTATCAAGGTTCCCACAGCCACACCCATGAGAGGAGACAGGAAGCCTACCAGAAGAGACACGCGTCCGCCGTAGAGTATGCGGCTGAACTCGTTGCGACCCAGTTCGTCCGACCCGAACAGCAGCATGCTGCCGTCGGTGGCAGTGTCGAACAGATTCAGGTAGCGGGTCGCGACGAACTTCGCCGGATCGTGTGGAGTTACCAGGGGGGCGAATACGGCCAACAGCACGAAGAGGAGCATTACCAAGCCGCCGATGGCCCCGGACGGATTCAGGCGAGCGAACTCCACCAGACCACTGCCGGCCTTCGACGCAATGCTCTGGACTCGCTGTGCAGGCCCCGATGGGCCGGTGTCAATCACGGCGCCCATGCGTTAACTCCGATCAGGCGCTTGAACGTCTGGGATCCAGTACCTTATAGGAGAGGTCGATCAGCAGAATCCATATCATCATGAACACGCCGATCATCAGGACCATGCCCAGCACCATCGCCGCATCTCTGCCCCTGACGGACTCGATCAGGTGCAGGCCGATTCCGGGGAGGTTGAAGACGGTCTCGAGCACGACAGCGCCGTCGAGAAGTGATGCGAAAAGCATTCCGAGCATCGTCACAACCGGCAGCAGCGCGTTTCTCAGGGCGTGCTTCACGATGACCACCCTGGGCAGCAGCCCCTTGGACCACGCGGTCCTTACGTAGTCCTCGTTCAGCACCTCCAGCATCATGGAGCGGATCATCCTGCTGATGACGGCGGCAGAGCGGAAACCCAGGATGAGCGCGGGGAACATAAAGCGCTGGAGCGCCTTGATTGGGTCATCAAGTATGTCGGCGTGCTGGGCCGGCGGCGCCCATCCTACTCCTCTTGAGAGGACCAGCAGGATCATTATGCCCAGCCAGAACGCGGGTACCGCCATGCCTATTGCGCTGACGGCGCGCACGGCCTGATCGAACGCACTACCCCTGAACAGCGCTGATAAGACACCTACGGGAATGGATATGACAATGGCTACGAAAACGCCCAGCAGGGCGAGCGTCACCGTTACGTCGATCTTGGGCTTGATCGCATCCCAGACCGACTGGTTGAAGTAGGCTGAGTAGCCAAGGTCGCCGCGCACCATCTTCCCGAGCCACCTGAAGTACTGCTCGTGAAGTGGATCGGCGAGCCCAAGCTGCTTTCGCAGCTTCTCAATGGCCTCCGGAGTCGCTGCATTCTCCTCGCTGGCGAGGAGTGTCGAAGCGACGTCTCCGGGAATGAACTGGAGCATGAAGAAAAGGAGCGTCCCGAGCAGCAAGAGCGTCGGTACGATCAGAAATACCCGACGGACGATATATCCTGTCAAATCGCCTCCCCTGATCTCCCCTCATGCGGCATGCAACGGCGGCCCCGATGGCCATAAGCGAGCCGCAAGGTCCCAGACCTATCTCACCTCGCTATATGTCGATGAAATACGCGTCCGAGAGTTGTTTACTCTCGGACGCTACTCAGACTCTATTTGCCGGGAGCAACGAAGCGTGACTGGATGAACTTGCCGGTCGCGATGGGATCGACGTTCATGACGTAGTTCCACTTGATCTGGAACTCATCTGGACGGCGGATTGGAACCTTGGGGTTCCAGCTCTCCCGCATGATCGTGTCCATCTGCTTGGTGATCTCTTTTTCTTCGACGGAGCCAAGCCCGACGCGGTCGAGTTCAGCCAGCAGGTCTAGCCACTCCTGCGGCGGCTCAGCCTGGCACATTTCGAAGCCAGCGCCCGGCCTGAAGACCTGGTTAATTATCTCGACAGGGCTCTTGCTGGCGACCGCCTGACCGAACCAGAACAGCTGATAGTCGCAAGCGTATGCCTGCTCCCTGGCGGAGGTCAACTCTGACTGCACTATCTCGATGTTCACACCCAGCGGTTCCATCTGCTGCTGGACGATCAGCACGATCTGGGGCTCGGCCTCCTCGGTGAGGAATTCGATCGTGTCGACGCCCTTCTCGGCGAAGACCTGCTTGGCCATCTCCTGCTGGGCTTCCTTCTGGCCCCAGTCCAGGCATGGGTAGTCGAGGACGTCGTCGTAGTTGGGGTCAGCCGTGCCGAAGAAGCTGATCTGGCGCATGTTGGGCGGATCGACGCCCGGGACGCTGGTC
>JAGWBK010000051.1:0-21432 GCA_021295915.1 Dehalococcoidia bacterium | reverse complement strand
CGCCAGGGAAGTCAGCCTCGATCGGATATGCGCTGGCCGGCGTGAACGTGATGTAGTGGTCGATCTGTTTCGTGGTAAATGCCGCCGCCGCAAGCTCGTTATTCGCGAAGGCGATACCCGTGATCTTGTCCAGAAGCGGGTACGGCTGGCCGTCCGGAGCATCTACGAAGTAGTCCGGGTAGGCGGTCGTAATGACGTTGTTGCCGACCTCGTAGCTGTCCATCATGAACGGGCCGGTGCCTATCACCTGCTCGGGAGCGGACAGGTTCCCGCCTGCCGGGGTGAGAACGTGCTCGGGCAGCATGATGTGCCACGAGTCCGCCAGGGCCGCAAGAATGCGGCTTGTCGGATTGGTCATGGTGATTGTCATGGTCAGGTCGTCGACCTTCTCCATCTCATTGACGAGAAGCAGGCCGGCGACACGGGGCTGTGGGATTCCCTCAGGCGGGTCGATCCACCTGTTGATGGTGTAAACGACATCGTCGACGGTGAACGGCTCACCATCGTGCCATGTGACGCCCTCGTTGAACTGAAGTGTCACGTTGCTGAAGTCGTCATTGAACTCCCAGGAGTGTGCCAGGTCAGGGGTGACGGTCAGGCCGTCCCTGGGCGAGAACTGGAGCACGCCAGAGTACATGCGGTTGAGTCCCTGGGTCGAAGACCAGTGTGACCGGGTGGTCATATCCCACCGGTCGAACCAGACGCCGGTGGCGATGCGCATATCTCCGCCGCGCTTGCCTTCAGTGAACTCGTGAGCGACCTTCACCTCAGTCGCCTTGGGCTCAGCAGCCACAACGACGGTTGCAGCCGGAGCGGGAGCGGCTGGTGCAGCAGGTGCGGCGGCAGGAGCCGGGGCTGGAGCAGCAGCCGTAGCGGCGGGGGCGGCAGCCGCGGCCGGCTGAGGAGCAGCAGGTTCTTCTTCCTCGTCAGCGGTGCTGCAAGCCAGGGCTGCGATCATCGCCACAGCCAGAGCCGCTATTCCGAACAACCTAGCAAAGCCGGACAGATGGGTCTTCATCACTTCCTCGCCTTTCGCTACTCAAGACGACAGCAGGTGTTGGAACCTGTCACGTAAGCCCCAAATATACGCTGATGGTCACAGAAGTCAAGCAAGGGAGCCAATTCCCAGTCCAATGAGAGTGCTGGTGGAGTGGTATTGCAACTCAGTTGCGTTAACTGCACCATAGGCCGAGTATCCAACTGGCAAGCTATCTGGTCTATCCGAATGTCATCCAGCCCCCCTTCAATCGAAACTGAGGCACGCAGCACGCGGCAGACGGTTGCGACCGTGCTCAGAGTGCTTGCTCCGGTCGCGGTATTTGCCGTCTGTCTGTTGCTGCCCGCTCCTGACGGGCTGACGCCTGAGGGCCAGGCTGCTCTGGCGGTGATGTGCCTTGCCGTCATTCTGTGGGCCACTGAGACGCTTCACATCGCGGTCACGGGGATAGTCGGCATTGTGCTGCTAATACTGGTAGGCGGCGTCTCGGATGTCGGCGAGGCGCTTTACGGCTTCTCTCAGCCGGTGGCCTATTTTCTGATCGGTATCCTGACCCTGGGCATGGCTGTTCACAGGTCCGGGCTGGCAGAACGGGTCTCCACCCTGCTGATGCGCGGCACGGGAGGCAATCCCGTTCTCCTCTATATACAGATGCTCTTCTCGTTTGCCGCGCTGACGTTCGCTCTGCCGTCCGCCAGCACGCGTGGGGCGATACTCGTACACATCTACGAGCAGGTGATGGAGAGTTGGGACATCCCGAAGGACCACTCCTACCACAAGGCGGTGATGATAGCGCTGGGTTCGCTGAACCGCCTGGGCTCAACTGCTCTCCTGGCAGGTGGAGTCACGCCGGTGGTGGCTTCCGGGCTCTTGGGAGACTTCTCATGGGGACGATGGTTCATCCTGATGAGCGTCCCGTTCTACGTCAACCTGATCATCGGTGGGACGCTCCTGTTTCTGCTGTACCGGTCGGGGTTCAGGGTCGACGCGGATGACGGTGCGCAGATCTTGGAGACAGGCCCGATCACCGCAGTGGAGGTACGAGCGGGGGCTATTGCGCTGTTCACGGCGCTGATGTGGTTCACCGACTTCGCCCACGGGCTGCACCCCTCGGTGCCAGCGCTGATAGCTTTCTGCCTGATACTGATGCCGCGTGTCGGCGTCTTGAACTGGAGGGAGCTGGAGCAGAACCTGGGCTGGGGCAACTTCATCGTCATCGCGTCGACGCTATCCCTGGCCCACGCGCTGGTCAGCAGCGGGGCTGCCGCATGGTTCTCCGAAAGCCTGGTCGGATGGATTGGAGGACTGAGCAGCAACCCGTGGCTGTTTCTCCTCGCCCTGTGTTGCTGTGCCGCTGTTGTCCGCTCGCTGCTGCCCAACATCGCGGGCTACCTGGCGCTGGTGATTCCGGTAGCGATGGCGGCAGGTGAAGCGGTGGGCCTGAACCCGCTGGTATGCGGAATGGCAATAGTCGTGATCGGGGACACGCCTGTGTACTACCCTGCTGGCTCCACATCGGGGGTCTTCATATTCGAACGCGCGGCAGTCAGGGCCATCGAGGTAATCCGGTTCGGCCTGATAATGACCGTCGTGGCCATCGGCACACTTTTTCTGCTGGTCTTACCATTCTGGAGCCTGGTGGGCGAGCCGCTGGTGAACTAGCTGTACTTGCGAACTCTGGGGCGTCTGGTAATACTTGGTGGACCAGAAGCGAGGGCTTGCACACTCGACTTATGTCATTCTTCGACAGATTAAGCGGCGGCCACGACCTGCGTCACTGGGTGATCGTCATGATTGTGTTCGGCATCACCGGATTCAGTGCGCTCGTCTTCAGCCGGCTGCTATTCAACGTCATTCTTGGAATGGAGGGCAGCCTGTGGTCAGGGCCGTGGACATACCGGGTGCTGTACCTGTCGGTGATCCCGCCGTTCTACTCGGCCATGCTGGTTGTCGTGGGTACTATCTTCGGAAAGCGGGAATACTTCGCCTACCGGGTGGTCCGGATGTGGAGTCGGCTGGTCCCCGGCAGGGCTCGCAGGCGGTTCTTCTCGAACTGACGTCTGGCAGTGGGAGTAAAAGCCGAGGGGTGAGAGGTGCGAGAAGGCCATGCAGGAATGGGAACTGGCCCTCTGCGCGCGCAGGACTCATCTCACCCCTCGACAGGGGCTAGGGAATTACTCCGGTCTCTCTGAGGAGCGCGTCGGTCCCCGCGAGGTCCGACAGCGTACTCAACTCTATGTCCGGGCTGTTGAGAGTATCGATCGGGGGCAGCAGACGATGCGTCTTCACGCCATCCACCAACGGATACTCGAATGTCTGGCCGGCGAAGTACTGCTGCGCGACCGTTGACAGCATGAATCGCATGAAAGACTCTGCGTTGTCGCGGTTCTCGCCGGTGTCCAGTATGCCTGCTCCGGCAACCATGACGAGGCTGTCGGGGCCGCCACTCTTCAGGAACAGGTTGCGTGCGGCGAAGTCGTCGCCCGACTCCTGGATGAACCTGTGCAGGTAGTAGTGATTGACCAGTCCGATGGCGACTTCACCCGCGCCTGCGGCCGCCACGATGGGAGTGTTCTTCGGGAACACGCCCGGCTCATTCTTCTGCATGTCGAGCAGCCACTGGCGGGTTTCGTCCTCGCCCCACATCTGTCGCATGGCCGTTACCATCGTGCGGAACGAGGCGTTGCTCGGAGGCCAGCCCAGCTTGCCCTTCCACTTGGGGTCCGTCAGGTCCATCACCGATGTGGGCAGTTCGTCTTCACTGACGAGCTCAGTGCTGTACACCAGTACACGTGCCCTTCCGGATATGCCCACCCAGGAGCCGTCTGAAGCTCTGGCCCACTCGGGCACCTTCAGGACTACGTCCGCCGGCAGGGCGGACAGCATCGATGAGACTGCTCCGAGGCCGCCTGGGTCCTGCGCAAAGAAGACGTCGGCTGGAGAGTTGGAACCCTCCTCCAGAAGCGTGGCAGCCAGGGCGAAGGTGCTGCCGTACTTGACCTGGACGTCTACGCCCGTAACTTCGGCGAACTGCTCGATGATTGGCGCCACGAGGGACTCGCTGCGCCCGGAGTAGATGACCAACCTCCCGGGGTCTTCCTTCGAGGTGGTCGGGGCAGTCATGGCTGCATTAGCGGCCAGCTTGGCGGCGTCGCTCGCCTCCTGCGCTGCCGATGCAGCGGCCATTGCCGCGGTCGCCGCGTCATTGGCAACCAGTTTTGCCTCTTCAGCCGCAGCTATCGCAGTGGTGTCCTGCGCCGCCGTGCTGGCCTTTTCAGCGGCATCAGCAGCGGACCTGGCTGCCGCACCAGCCTCCTGCGCTGCCTGATTCGCCTGATTGACCGCAGATACGACGCTGCTATCAGGTTCTGAGGTCTGGCACGCCGCAATGGCCATTCCGACCATTGCCAGAACGACCAGAAGCGCAATCGGCTTGAGGGCGCGAAGACCATATATTCGATACCTGTAAGAAGCCATGAGTTTAGCACCCCTGAAACTCTGATGTATGTCCGCACAACTATCTGACTTAGTGCAGACTTAGTATTAACATACCATCAGACTAATTGACAAGTCCTACCCGCACTAACCATGCACGTAAGAAGGCGCGCTGAAGTACCAGGTGGGGTGTCATGGAGCGGGCCGCAGTGATGCAACTCTACAGAGACGGCTCATCACATAAGGTGGCAGTGACCCAGAAGGCGGGGCTCAGATCAACTCGGCGGTACCGAGCTACTACGCACGAATCCTCGTCCTCGCGGGACCTACACTGGAAGTCGTCATTCCGACGAAGACTTACAGGCGGCTCACTCGAGCCAGGTAACTACCTCTGAGTGGGACGTTCGCTGGGTGCTTGGGATCTCCGTCGGCTTTCCTGCGAACACGACTCCGACCATCGTCCAGTCTTCGTCGGCGCCCAGGGTCTGGGACAGCTCGGGGAGCCTTGTGAGGCCGCCGGTGCTCCAGTCGATAGACAGACCTTCCGCAAATGCCGCCAGTGCCATGTTGTGCACTGCGCAGCACGATGTGGCGTAATTCTCCTGCGTGACCTCTTCATTGTCTCCGGGGAGACTGTAGACGTACGTCATGGCGGGCGCGTTCAGTACGCGGTCCCTGCTGGCGTCCGCTGACCTCTTCTTCTGATCGGGATTGGGGTTGACCACTCCATCGTAGGCGGTCTGCCAAGCTGTCTCCGCGATCTTCTTTCGTAGTTCGCTGTCCTTACGGATAGTGAAGAAACGCGTTGGGTTGGTCAGCCTGTGATTCGGGGCCCAGATCGCGGCCGAGAACATTCTCTCAAGAGTCTCGTCGGAAACAGGCTCTCCAGTGAATTCCTTTACGTTGCGTCGACCGAAGATCGCCTCGTAAATGCTGACCGAGCTTTCCGGCACTCCCACGTCGCTGCTGTCGATACGCACTTTCTGTCCCCCCGATTCTGAATTCACACTCTATAGTAATGTCCCACATTCAGATTAGGCCACTACCCTGTCAGTCCGCACAGCCCATAGATTTAGACATCCTGAGTCGTCCAGATAGTTTATACATATATCTGAAATTAATACAGACATAACAACGAAATCGAAGACAGGTGGCATTCGTACTGACCAGCCCCGCGTTCACGGGGTATAATCCGAACACAGTTCAATGCCTGACTGGGAACACGCCATGAAGTACCTCAAGACCATCGGTTTCAATTCCAACCAGCCCATAGGTCGCGGATTCAACTACCCGTACGACACCGCGTTCAGCGCGGACGGCCGCATCTTCGTGATGAACAGGATGGGCGGGCTGAACCCGCGCGGCATCCGCATCCAGATATGCACGTTCGACGAAGACTGGCTCGGCGAGTTCTCCACAGGCCCCGGCGACGGCGATGACCAGTTCCGCGTTCCTGTGTGCATGGCCTTCGACGCGCACGACAACCTGTACGTCACCGACGAGGCGCTCAACGAGGTCAAGGTCTTCGACAGCCAGGGCAACTTCCTCCGAAAGTGGGGAACAGACATCGATGGCTATGGCTCTCTCGCAGGACCTGCCGGAGTCGCGCACGGCGCCGACGGCAGCGTCTTCGTCGTCGAGCAGTACGCCAACCGCGTTCACAAGTTGACGCCAGACGGCGAGTCGATCACGACGTGGGGACTGGCCGGCGACGGCCCCGGCCAGTTCAACCTGCCCTGGGGCGCGACCGTGGACTCAGACGGCGACCTCTACATAGCCGACTGGCGCAACGACAGGATTCAGAAGTTCACGCCGGACGGCGAGTTCATAGCCGCGTACGGCAGACCGGGCGATAGCGAGGGCCAGTTCCACAGACCAAGCTCGGTCGCGGTCACCCGTGAGGGGCTGATCTGCGTCGCCGACTGGGGCAACGAGCGAGTCCAGATACTCGACGCCGACGGCGAGTTTCAGCAGAAGCTCACCGGCGAGGCCACGCTGTCGAAGTGGGCCGTGGAGTGGTTGGAGGTCAACCAGGACGAGCTCGGAGCGCGCAACCGTTCCGACCTGGCCGTCAAGGACCTCCCCAAGCACCTGCAGACCCCGTTCCATACGGCATCCCAGACAGAGCCGATATTCTGGGGCCCCGTCTCAGTCAGACTCGACGCCGAAGACCGCCTCTACATCACAGAACACAGCCGCCACCGCATCCAGATCTACGAGGGCTAACCACGGCCAAGCCTCCAGGGAGCGCACCCATGACCACTGAGACTAGAAACCAGATCGCCCACCTTGCCAGGCGTGCGGGGTTCGGCGCCACGCCGCAGGAGCTGGATGCCTACGAGGAGACCGGGTACGAGGACCTCGTGGAGCAGTTCCTCAACCCTGCGTCGGCGGACAACATACCTGACGACCTGATCTTCCGACGCCACGTCGACCTCCACGCCATGCAGGGCCACAACGCTGCCTACTGGGCTTACCGGCTCATCTCGACGCAGTGCCCGCTTGAGGAGAAGATCGCGCTGTTCTGGCACGGAGTGTTCGCCACCGGCGAGAATAAGCTGAACAACCTGGGCTCCCTCACCAACCAGGTCGACACGTTCCGCAGGCACGGTATGGGACGCTTCGATGAAATCCTGCCATGATCATCTGGCTGGACAACCACACCAACCACAAGGACTCCATCAACGAGAACTACGGACGCGAGATACTCGAGCTCTTCTCGATGGGTGTGGGCAACTACACCGAGGACGACATTAAGGAGTGCGCCCGCGCCTTCACCGGCTGGTCCGTCAAGAACGGCGAGTACATGGCCATGATGGCGATGAAGGACTCGATCTGGCCCTACGGTCGCATCTTCTGGCACCACGAGTATCGTGACGACGATCACGACACGGGTGATAAGCAGTTCCTCGGCCAGGCAGGCCCGTTCGGCGGCCAGGAGGTCATCGAGATCATCTGCCGCCAGGAGGCCACTGCCCGCTTCGTCGCCCGGCACCTGTACAACTTCTTCGTCGCCGACGAGGTCCCCGTGCCCCAGTGGTCGGACACTCCCCCGCGAGACCCCGACGCAATCGACCAGCTTGCCGCCGCCTACTTCGAGTCTGACCACGACATCCGCTCGGTGCTGCGCGTGCTGTTCAACTCCGACTTCTTCAAGCAGTCCCGGTTCACCCGCGTGAAGAGCCCGACCGAGGTCGTCATAGGAACGCTCAGGCGTACCGGCGAGTTCCAGGTGCCGGATGCAGCGAATATCGGCATCTTCAACATCATGGAAGAGACCGGCTTCATGGGACAGAAGCTGCTCGACCCGCCCTCGGTCGAGGGCTGGCACACAGGCGAGGAGTGGATCACGAGCGGCTCGCTTGTCGACCGGGTCAACTTCGCCGCCCAGCGGATGAGCGACGCCTCCAACCCAGGCATCAGCGACATGGTCGAGCGCGTTACCGGCGCTGTGCAGACCGAATACGACCCCGACACGCTGGTCGACGCCTGCATAGACGTGATGGGCCCCATGGACGTCGACTCCAGCACCCGCGCACTCCTGGTCGAGCTTGCCACTGCAGGCACGCAAGAGGGCGTCACCCAGGAGCTCATTCTCGACATATTCAAGCTCATCGCATCCAGCCGCGAGTATCAACTCTGCTAGCAGAGAGTCCAAGGGAGTCCCACTCCAATCGTCTTACCGGCGAAGGCCGGTATCCAGAGGGGTGGAGACTGCTGGCCAACAGACCGATCACGAACACCTAAACAAGAGGAGAACCCGGCTATGGCCACAATGACCGCGGCGGACATGGACCGAGTTCGTGCTACGGCTGCCAGTCTCATCGACGAATATCATCTGCCCGGCATGTCGATAGGCGTGGTGTCGTCAGACGGCATCCTCTACGCGGAAGGCTTCGGCTACGCGGAGATCGAGACCAGGCGCCCGCAGGGTCCACGACTCAGGCAGCGAATCGGCTCGATCACCAAGACGATGGTCGGCCTGTGCGCGATGGCGCTGGTCGAAGAGGGCAAGCTGCGCCTCAATGACCGCGTCGTCGACAGGCTTCCCGACATCAGCTTCACAGGTCCCGCCGAGGCCGTGTACGTCAGGCACCTGATGACCCACACCAACGGCATAGGTGAGGCGCCCAGCATGGACTACTACCTCGACACGGGCGCGGCCCTGTGGTCGAACAGCGTAGCGCCCGTGCCAGTGACGGAGGCCTACGCCGACGGCATCAATATCGAGGCCCCGCCAGGAACGAAGTGGGCGTACGCCAACCACGCATTCGCGCTGCTCGGAGAGATCATCTCCAGGATAGAGGGGCAGCGCATCGAGGAAGTCCTCCGGGAGCGGATCTTCGACCCGCTGAGCATGGCAAGCTCCGACTGCTACGACCTGATGCACCCCGACCTAACCATCGGGTACCATCACGGGCCATCCCATGACGACCTCGACGTGATGGCGCTGCTCGGGAAAGAGCCTCCCGAAGAGCAGACCGTCGACGGGTACAACATTCGCGGCGACTACGTGTACGTCGGCCCCCGAGCCGCGGGCGCGGTGCAGTCCACCATCCACGACATGGCCAAGTACGCCTCCGCGCTGCTTCAGAAGGGCGCGGGAATCGTCAGCCCTGAGACCTTCGACATGATGACGTCGCCCCAGTGGTGCCCGGACGACCGTCTGATGAGTCTCGGCCTGACCTTCATGCGGGACGAGCAGTTCGGACTGCGCAGCATCGGTCACGGCGGAGGCGTCTCGGGCGGCTGGAACACCCACATCAACGTCTTCCCGTCCGAAGACCTTGCGGTGCTCGTGCACATCAACATCTACTCTGACAGCTCCAACGAGGTCTTCTCCAGGATCATCCAGGCCGTGCTGGACGCCCCGGTTGCGGACCTGTCAGGATGCACGCCAAACCCGGCGGTGCTTGACGCCGTCACAGGCGTGTACGAGCCCCCACCGGGGTTCCTGACCAGCTACCGCATCATCAGGGGCACAGGACGAATCCAGATCACTGCCAAAGACGGGGAGCTCGAGCTTCGCTCACGGCGCGGACCCTGGCGAGAGGGAGTGCGCCTTGCTCAGCCCGACGCCAGCGATTCCAGCTTCTTCATACTGGACACCGGCGAGCCCGACCCGCCGGGACTCGTGTTAGAGAGCGGCGTGCCAACGACCATCCACATGGACCGGATGAGCTTGGTCAAGAACGAAAGCCTCAGCCCTTGGGCCTGAAGTCAGAGCAGATACCCCCTCTCCCTGAGGGTGACAGGGGTAGGTATTCGCAAATCGTCATTCCGGCGAAGGCCGGAATCCAGGGGGTGGGGGTGTCCTTCGACAAGCTCAGGATGAACGAATTGTCGGTCTACCTACCCCTGTCAGCTCCTTGAGGGAGAGGACTGGGGTGAGGGTGATAGCCTCTCACTCCCCCACCCCATCTGAATTCCGGCCTCCGCCGGAATGACGGTACGGCTGTTGATGAGCCTTTAAGCTGACCCCGGGGCCAGCGCCTCCACCACACGGACGTAGGAGTCCATGTCGGGCTCATTGAGCACCAGCCTGATCTCGTCCACTCCGGCGTCGAAGAACGTCTGCATCTGGTCGCGGCACTCTTCGGGGTTGCCGATGATGGTCATAGCGTCCACCATCTCGTCGGTGACCAGGCTCGCCGCGCGCTCCCTTTCACGAGACAGGAACGCCTCACGAATCCTGTCGGACTCCTCGCCGAACCCGATCCGGTGCATGTACTGGTGGTAGAACACGCCCATGCCGCCTATGTAGAAGGCGATGTGCGGACGTTCGGTGTCGCGCGCGGCCGGTATGTCGTCCGTGACATACGCCGACACCTGCGGCGACATGGTGATGTCGTCGAGTGAGCGACCCGCCGACTCGGCCCCTGCCTTCAACTCAGCGATCGCAGCGTCCATACGCGTCGGCGCGAGAAAGATGGGCAGCCAGCCGTCGGCGAGCTCTCCGGTGAGTCGCAGGCTCGGAGGACTGAGCGACGCAATGTAGATCGGAATGCTCTCGCGGTACGTCCTGAACCGGAGCCTGAACCGCTGCGTCTTGAAGAACTCGCCCTCGTGGTCGATCCGCTGGCCAGCGATGGCCTTGCGGATGATGTCTATGTACTCACGCATTCGCGTCAGCGGCTTGCTGAACGTCTCGCCATGGAAGTCCTCGATAACGAGCTGACCGCTCGCGCCGAGTCCTAGGAAGAACCGGCCCTCGGACATCAGGTCCATGTTGCCCGCAGTCATCGCTATGTTCGACGGCGAGCGCGCGAAGATCGGCACGATGCTGGTACCGATCCTGATCCGCGATGTAACAGCCGCGATCTGCGCCAGCGACGTGAACGCGTCCTCGCCCCAGGCCTCACCTGTCGTGATGCAGCTGTAGCCCAGGCTATCGGCTCGTTCCGCCAGGTCCAGCGTGTCCCGCCAGCTTCCGCCCGGAGGCCTCAGTCCCATGATTCCTATGTCGCCCATGTTGTATATCTACTCCCGGACCGTGCTCTTCAGTGGTCGAATGTACGCTGTACTATAATGCGCCCCAACCACAGATTGCACGTGTCTCAGTTCAGCGGGCCAATTTGTAGGGGAGAAAAGAAATTGGCCAAACTCACAGGCTCGATAACCGACTCTGACACCGGCGAACCAGTCGCTGCACGAGTACGAGTGGTCGCGTCTACCGGCCAGTTCGTCCACCCCGACGCAGCCATCCTGAAGGTCGGCACCGGCGACCCGTTCTTCTACTCGGACGGCACTTTTGACGTCGACGTGCCCCGAGGTGCGTTGCAGGTCGTCGTGGAGCGCGGCACCGAGTACGTCCCGGCGCAGATCGATCTCGACGCCCCATCCCGTGGCACGATCGAAGCTAACATCACGCTGAAGCGATGGACCGATCTCGGAGATCGCGGCTGGCACCCCGGCAACACGCACATCCACTACGACGAGAAGGAGACACGGCCAGACGAGCGGCTCATGCTCGACCCTCGCGTCGAGGATCTGCGCATGACCGCAGTCAGCATCCTGAAGCGGTGGGACCTCGAGTACGCCAACAACAAGTACCCGACCGGTATGCTCACCGAGTTCTCATCGGCCCACCACTACGTGGAGTGCGGCGAGGAGAACCGGCACAACTTCGAGACGTGGGGGATGGGCTACGGCCACATCATGCTGCTGAACATCCGAAACGTCGTCGACCCCGTCAGCCGCGGCCTGCTGGTCGACACTTTCGACCCGGACTACCCTCCCCTGAGCTACGCCTGCGACGACGCGCACAGGCAGGGAGGCATCGTGATCTGGTGTCACAACGGACAGGGCATGGAGGCGCCCGTGGCCGCAGCGCTGGGCAAGCTCGATGCCTTCAACCTGTTCGACCCTCACTGGAACGACGTCGAGTACGACATCTACTACCGGATGCTGAACGCCGGCCTCCGGCTGCCCGCATCCACAGGCTCGGACTGGTTCATCTGCAGCGCGAACCGCGTGTACGCCTACACCGGCGGGGAGTTCGAGTACCCCGACTGGCTCGACGCTCTGACGAGCGGGCGCACGTTCATCACCAACGGCCCTGCCCTGTCGCTTGAGGTCGATGGCCAGGGGCCCGGCGCAGAGGTCTCCACGACGCCCGGAGGAACGCTGTCAGTTGCGGCGACCTGGCAGTCGCATCGACCGATCGCACGGTCGGAGATCGTCTTCAACGGGCAGGTGGTCGCAGGAGAGGTGTTCCCGGACGGCTCCACGAACGGTCGGCTTGAGATCGACCTGCCCGTCTCGTCCGATGGCTGGATCGCCGCCCGGCTCGCAGGAGCGCACCGAGACAGCTTCCACCAGCCGGTGTTCGCCCACACTAGCCCGGTCTATATCCAGGCCGGAGCCGCAAGCCTAGAACGCTCCGACGCCGCCCGTCAGTTCGCCGACGGCATCGACCGCGACCTCGACCGCATCCGCGTCAGGGGCAGGTTCTACAACGACAACCAGCGCCGCGAGATCGAAGACCTCTACCGCCACGGCCAGCAGGTGTACCTCGACATGCTGAGGTAGCCACGCTCTCGCAGTCATACCCGCGAAAGGAGTCCTCTGCGTAACTTCGTCATTCCGGCGAAGGCCGGAATCCAGAGGGGTGTGAATGGTGTTCGGTAGCTTGCAACCAGACCTTTTCACCCTCACCCCCGCTCTCCCTCAGTGAGAGGGGGTAATGCAGCTAGCTAACGTGGTGTTATACAATGCGCCGCAACTGAAGAACGAACACGTCCAAGGTCGTACAGTGAGACCAAGTGAAGTAACCTTCGATGCGTATGAAGCCGAAGAGGGTGGATACTACGCAGTCGCCAGAGAGTTCAGTTCTCCATCGTTACACAGGGGGAGTCTTGGGAGGATTTGAGGCACATGGTCCAAGATGCAGTGCTCTGTCACTTCGATGACAGTTGCGTTCCCTGCACCATCAAGCTTAACTGCCCATGAATTGGGCAAAGCATGTTTGGCCTGAATTCAGAAAGAGAGACGCAAATTGACAACAGCCGCACAGACTTGGACTGAACAGATGGTTGAGGCCGCCGAATCCACCGTGCAGGTGGTAACAGGTGGCTCGGGCGATCCCCTGCTGATCCTCCACGAGGAGTTGGGACACCCCGGCTGGATGAACTTCCACGAGTCGCTTTCACAGGACTTCGCTCTCACCATCCCGTCTCATCCAGGATTCGGCGACTCTCCACACATCGACTGGATCATGAACATGCGCGATCTTGCCGGCTGGTACCTGACCGCGCTGGACGACATGGGCATCGAGCAGACCAACCTGATGGGCTTCGCGTTCGGAGGCTGGCTGGCCGCTGAGATGGCCACGATGGACCCCAACCGGTTCAGCAAGCTCGTGCTGGTCAACCCAATGGGCATCAAGCCGCCGACAGGCGAGATCTTTGACATGTTCCTTGTAGTAGCCAAGGAGTACCTGGAAGAGAGCTTCCTCGACCAGGAGAACACGCCGGAGTTCGCGACCATATGCCCGGAGGAGCCTTCTCCCGAGCAGGCCGAGTACTGGGAGGTCGCCCGCGAGCAGGCGTGCCGTCTGACGTGGCGTCCATACATGCACTATCGCGCGCTGCCGCACCTGCTGCGCCGCCTGAGGAACACGCCGACGCAGATCATCTGGGGCCGGGAGAACCCTATCGTCCCTCTCAGCGCCTCACAAGTCTACCACGAGTCGATTCCCGGCTCCGAACTGGCAATCATCGACAACAGCGGCCACCGCCCAGAGATAGAGCGCCCAGACGAGTTTGTGAGCCTGGTATCAGGCTTCCTGAAGGGGTGAATCTCCCAAAGGTACGCACAACTCAGTCCCGGTGGCCCAACCGTTCACCCTGAGCTTGTCGAAGGGCCGGCTGCAGACCGCCGCAACGACAAGGGCTGTCATTAACCCAAGGCAATCATCCGCTCTACGAACCTGGCAACGATCTCCCGATCATCGCCGTAACCGAAGTCTTCCATGAAGTCGAACTCGGCGTTGGCACGGAACACCTCCGCTACCCCGAAACCATCGGCAATCGACATGTCGCCCGTTTCATCGGCAAGCTTCCGAGCCGCCATGTGCAACTCTCGGTTATCCGAGCAGGGCCAACCACGCCGCAGAGCCGCCTCGGTCACCGCACGAGCTGCGGCCCTCCACGTGTAATCCGACCCCTTCAGATGATTGCCGGCCATGAACTCATGGTCCGCCGCCGCGAGAAGTCCCTGGGGTGTATTCGGGTATTTCTCGACAGGCGAGTTCCGTTTCCAGTTTCAATCGACCAGGGTCAGTACCCGATTTATGAAGTCTCGGACAACCGCGCGATCATCGTCGTAATCGTAGTCCTCTATGAAGTCATGATAGTAGTTGGCATGGAATTTCTGGGCAACTCCAAAGTCGGAGACCATAGATGCATCGCCCGTCTCGCCTGCGAGCTTGCGAACCGCTACTTTCAGATCCCGATGCTTAGTGAATCGCCAGCCCCGCTTGAGCTACGGCCATAACCGCGTGTGATGCCGCTCCCCACAGCTTCTCGGATGCTTGGAGGTTGTCACCAGCCATGAACTCGTGGTCCGATACCGCGAGAAATTCCTCAGCCGTCTAGGCGTGTTCTTGTACCTGCATGACGCAATTATCCTGTCACTGTAGCGTTCAGTGTATGATATCGTTAATACTTCCTCTCAATCAAGGTGATTCGTCTCGAATCACAGGAACACGACCTCCTACACTGGAAACTAGTAAAGCCCTCTCTTCTACCATCGCCGCGGATACATAACCTCCACGCCAACAGCCCAGGAAATCCTGAAAATCACATAATCACACAAATCAGAGTTCAGACAGTGACCCTTGACGTAGCCACACGCACGTCTTATCATTCCTATTAGTATATTTGTTCTGTTTCTAAGTCAAAGATCCCATGTCCCTACCCCAATACATCAGAGACAACACTAACGACGGCCACAACATCGCCCGCGTCCTCATCGACGTCTTGGAAGGACGCCTCGACGGCACCAAGATCAACCACAGGCTGACAGCCGCCAGACTCCTCACCATCTACGGACACGAGGACGCCGACGACTTCATAGCCGACAACACTCCCGATACACCATCTGACGAGCGCGGCGAGAAGATCTGGCTTGAGATAGACCCCGGACTCAGAACACTCATCAACGCAAGGACCGACGATGGGCGTGTCATCTGCATGTTCCTCATCGACGTGATGGAGGGAAGGTTCGAAGGCAGCCACGTCGGACACCGAGTATCGGCAGCAAGAGAGCTCCTCAATCGCGCGTACGGCAAGAGCCCAAGCAGGAGCTTGCCCAAGCCACCCGGCTCGAGCTCGAAAAGGCGTCAGCCCCACAAGACACACCAGAGAGTCCCATCCACTCCGACACAGACCGTCACACCGGCCCCCGCTGCAAGCACAGCAGTCCTGGCCGGACCCGAGCAGCAGTCGGATTATGAGATCGATCCTCGGATCGACGTCGCAAGGGATATCGACTACTGGTTGGACATTTACGACTCCCCCCGGTACGAGTTCATGGGCGAGTGTCAGCATCCGGACTTCGACCCATACGCCGCCACCATCGACGAGGAGTACTTCAAGTCATTCACCGCCTGTCAGGACCCCGACTGCGAGGTCCATGGTAGTTTCCCCGAAATCAACTGGGACCCCAACGACTACCACTACTGACCCAGAACCCCAACCAACAGACCCCCTCTCCCTTGACGGGAGAGGGTTGGGGTGAGGGTGAGAACATCTGCCCCAGGCATTGGGAGCCTCTAACTCCTCACTCCTCTCCACTCACTCCTCCAAAATTGCACATGTGCCGATTTCCCGATAGACTTGGCCGCATCTCAGCATTATGCGGCCGTATC
This sequence comes from Dehalococcoidia bacterium, assembly GCA_021295915.1. Classification (NCBI taxonomy): domain Bacteria; kingdom Bacillati; phylum Chloroflexota; class Dehalococcoidia; species Dehalococcoidia bacterium. The sequence goes on along the minus strand of JAGWBK010000051.1, from coordinate 5,629 downwards.
GAAGGAGGCGCCGATGTTCATAGGTCATTTCACGGAGAGACCGTACCAGGACCCCGAGTCCGGGTACTTCGGTGCGACCGGCCTGCCGATCAAGGACCTCACCCTCAGCAACGAGATCTATGACCCACAGGTGGGCTCCGATCTCTACAACCGCTACCTCGACGAGCGCGTCTATGCCGAGCAGATGGGCTTCGACGGCATCATGCTCAACGAGCACCACAGCACACCCTTCTGCATGGGCGGCGCGATGAACGTCGAGGCGTCCATCCTCGCCAAGATCACCGAACGCGCCAAGATCGTGCTGCTCGGCAACATCCTGCCCATCTGGGACGACCCGCTGTGGCTGGTTGAGCAGCTTGCCATGATCGACATGATCTCGCGCGGCAGGCTTGTATCCGGCTGGGTACGCGGCACCGGACGCGAGAGCGTTGCACACAACTCGCCTCCGCCGTACAACTGGGAGCGATTCCAGGAAGCGCACGATTTCATCGTCAAGGCGTGGACGACACCAGGCCCGTTCCGGTGGGAGGGCAAGCACTTCAACTACCGCTACGTCAACCCGTGGGTACGGCCCTACCAGGACCCGCATCCCCCGATCTGGCTGCCCGGCGTGGTCAGCCGCGACTCGCTCGTGTGGGCCGCTACCAACCGCATCCCTTACATCATGCTTGCCACCAAGCTCGGACCGACCCAGGAAGCATTCCAGATCTACCACGACACCGCCGCCGAGTTGGGCTACGAGTCCGGCCCGCAGAACATCGGCTACCTGTGGAAGGTCCACGTTGACGAGACCGAGGAGCTTGCAGACGAGGTAGGCAGGAAGTTCGTCCAGGGACCGAGCAACCCGTTCCTCGCAGGCAACGAGGGCACCGCGAACCCCGCTCTGCTCGGACTGCCGGGACTGACCTCCCGCAGGCGCGTGCTTCCGACCCGCGACGCCGCGACGGCCAACCGCGGCGGTATACTCAGCACCTCCTACGAAGACCAGGTCGAGAACTACACCGTCGTATCCGGCACGCCGGACACGGTTATTCCCAAGATCAGGCACGTACTCGAAACGCTCAGGCCCGGAAGCGTGTTCTTCTGGGACGGCGACGGTGCGATGACCCACGAGGACCAGATGCGCAGCCTCAGGCTGATGGGCGAATACGTACTGCCCGCAGTCCGCGAGATTGCTGATGAACTTGAGCTGCCCAGCCCGTTCGAGGTCAACCCCGCAACCGGCAAGCCGTTCGAGGAAACGAAGACTGAGGCCGAGGCAGTCGCCGACTGACCAGAACGAAACCGCCCCCAGACCAAATAACGGCCCAGCGAGTCTCGCATTCGCTGGGCCGTTTGATCACTGCGATTCCTCGAAGCTCTCCAAACTTGCAGCCACTATGTGAATCTGCACGTCCCCTCTCCCTTGATGAGAGAGGGCTAGGGTGAGGGTGATGAATGCCGACTCCCCCTCATCCTAACCTTCTCCCGCCAGGGGAGAAGGGACTTACGCCAGCTACCTCGCAAGTTCAGCATAGGCCGCATCCGTGTTAACCTACGCTCCGTCTGAAAAACCAGTTGAAATGGGAGTGTTGCCGTGAACCTTACTGGTCGAAGAGAAGCCTACCGGGCGGTCCTGGAGGGCGACGCGTGTGTTCATCCGGCGTCGGTGTACGATCCGATATCGGCCCGCATCGCCGAAGACCTCGGGTTCGAGGTGATGATGTTTGCCGGATCGATCGCGTCGGCCACGGTGCTCGGCGCGCCGGACTACATCGTGCTTACCCTAACCGAGTTCGCCCAGCAGATTCACCGCATCTGCCGAGCCGGAACGCTGCCGCTGATGGTCGACGCCGACCACGGCTACGGCAACGCGCTCAATGTGCGCCGCACCGTGGAGGAGCTGGAGACCGCCGGGGTCGCCGCGCTGACCATCGAGGATACGCTGCTGCCCAGGGCGTTCGGCCAGTCTGGACAGAGCCTGATACCCATCGAAGAGGGTATCGGCAAGATGAAGGCCGCGCTTGCGGGCAGACAGGACCCGTTGCTGGTCGTTGCAGGCAGGTCGAGCGCGATTGCCATCGAGGGACTCGATGAGGGCATACGACGCGCCAAGGCATACGAGGCTGTCGGCGTAGATGCAGTCTTCATGACCGGCATCAGCACACCAGCAGAACTTGAGGCTCTGAACGCCGAATTGAACATCCCGATCCTGCTCGGCGGAGTCTCAGGCGATCTGACCGACAAGGCGTATCTCGGCTCACAGGGAGTCCGGGTCGCGTTGCAGGGCCACTGGCCGTTCATGGCGACCATCAAGGCTGCCTACGATACCCTCAAGGCGCTGCGTGACGGCGTGGCCCCATCCGACCTGGAGGGGATTGCGTCTGCCGACCTGGTAGCACAAGTGACACGCCTCGCTGAGTACGACGAGTCGATACTGGAATTCCTGGAGTAAGCAGGCCAGATCCAATCCCTGCCCCTCTGGGTTCCGGCCTCCGCCGGAACGACGGTACTGCACTGACCTGACAGCACTAGGAGAAAGAAAATGCCTAAGCCAACGAAGATAGAAAAGGTCGAGACGTTCCTGTGGGACCGCTGGCTGCTGATCAAGATCCACTGCGAGGATGGCACGGTCGGCATCGGTGAGGGCGGCGTCCACGGCTGGCAGCGTCCGACAAAGACCATGGTCGAGACAATGGAGCCGTACCTGCTCGGCCAGGACCCGAACAAGATCGAGCACCACTATCAGTACCTCTATCGCAGCTCACACTTCATGGGCTCCGTGGTGCAGGGTCGCGCTGTGGGACATCAAGGGCAAGCGCCTCGACGTTCCGATCTACGACCTCATGGGCGGCAAGACCCGTGACCGTGTTCGCTGCTACATGCACGTCCGCGCACCGTCGGACAACGACACCGCTGAGGGACTAGCCCAGGACGCGCTGAAGGTCGCCAACGAGGGATTCACCGCCGTCAGGTTCTCGCCGTTCCCCAGGAACTTCCACCTGCACAAGTCCTACAGCGGCTGGGCCGACGAGGCGGTCAACCGGGTCGGAGCGGTGCGTGAGGCAGTCGGGCCTGACGTGGACATCTGCGTCGAGATCCACCGACAGATGAACCCGGCAGAGAGCATCTGGCTCGGCCGCAGGCTGGAGCAGTTCAATCCGTTCTTCTACGAGGACCCGATGCTGCCGGACAGTCCTGCGATCATGGGCGACGTCGCCGCAAACTGCAACATCCCTATCGCGACCGGCGAGCGCTTCGCCACGATATTCGAGTACCAGCAGCTCCTTGAAGCCAAGGCTGCGTCGTACGTGCGACCGGACCTGTGCGTGTGCGGCGGGCTGTCGGGCTGCAAGAAGGTCGCGGCGATGGCCGAGTCGTACCACGTCAAGGTGATCCCGCATAACCCGCTGTCCCCTGTCAGCACGGCAGCGTGTGTCCAGCTCGACGCGTGCATACCGAACTTCGCACTCCAGGAGTACACCGGCGAGTCGGTGCCTCCCAAGAGCGACCTGCTGGTTAATCCCCTTGAGCTGATCGAAGGCTACCTGACGGTGCCGGATGGCCCCGGACTCGGCATCGAGCTGAACGAGGCTGCCCTGTCCCAACCCGAGAACCCCAAAGTGCTGAACACCCCAATCGGCTTCGACGGCTCAGTCCAAGACCGGTAGGAGGCGTGACCGACAGGTTCCTGCCCGGAGTCCCGGCCGAACAGGTCGAGGCGTGGTTCAAGTTCAAGGCCAAAGATGGGCGCGGCTACCAGACGGACATCAACCGCGCCCTCCGTGAGCATGTGCAGAGAGTCGAGAAAGAGAAGTCTGAGATCAATTCTCAGGCATAGTTAGACTGCCGATCATCCCTGCCAGGCGTATTTGCGGGCGGCCTCTTCGTTGAGGTCGGTGCCCCAGCCGGGGCGGGTTGGGATGGTCATCCAGCCGTTTTCGATCTCGGGGAGATCTGTGGTCAGCTCGTCGCGCCAGGCGGCGGAGTCGGCGTCGCTCTCCATGATACGGACGTTGGAGACGGCGGCGGTCAGGTTCAGGCTCTGGAAGCTGGACAGGTGCGAATTGTAGTTGTGTGGGGCGATGTTCATCTCGTAAACCTCGGCGAGGTCGGCGACCTTCTTGGCCTGTGAGAATCCCTGCCACTGGACGTCGACCTTGACCGTGTCCATTGCGTGCTTCCTGAAGTACGGCTGGTACTGGCGCAGTCCTAGAAGCTGCTCGCCTGTGCAGATCGGTGTTCGCTGCGCCATCTTGAGCTGCAGCAGCGCGTCGGGGTCCTGGTTGTCGATCTCCATCCAGAACAGGTCAAACGGCTCCAGCGCCCTGCCGATGGCGATGGCACCCTGAGTCTTGAAGTTGTAGTTGATGTCCAGGCAGATGTCGATGTCGGGGCCGACGGCGTCACGCATCGTGCCGATCTGCTCGACGGTGTGCCGAACGAGGTCGGTTGGAGTGTTCTGGTCGTTCGCACCGGCGAACATGTTGTTGATGACCGACGGGTTCTCGCCAGGGAAGACGATGTTGGTCTTGAACGCGGTGTAGCCCGCGTCGACAGCCTCGCGGGCGCAGTCGGCGACGTCCTCCATGGTGCTCAGCTTGGGGACGCCCCACTCCTCGGCCATCCTCGCCCTGTAGGTGGCCAGGTGGGACCAGTACACTCGCTGCTTGTCCCTGAGCGGTCCGCCGACCAACCGATGCACCGGCACACCGTGGAACTTGCCCTTGATGTCCCACAGTGCAAGCTCGATGCCAGCTATGGCCATCGCGGTCGCGCCGCCGGACGACGAGCGGGTGTTGCGGTACATGTCCATCCAGAGTTTGTCGACCGGGAGAGGGTCCTTGCCTATCAGCGTATCGCCGATGTCCTCGACGAGCGCGGGCAGGCCCTTGGCGAAGTTGCCCACGCCGTACTCGGAGTAGCCGGTGATGCCCTCGTCGGTGCGGATGGCGCAGTAGAGCCAGGGGTTTGCGCCGAGGCCTTTGACTGCGAAGTTTTCGATTGCGGTGATTTTCATTGTGGTACCTGCCTTGTTTGAGGGTGAGACGGACTCTTCGCCCTCACCCTAACCCTCTCACCCAGGGAGAGGGGATCAGTTGATTGAGTTTCAGGCCCTGTCATCCCTCAAGGGGGGATTCTCCTTTATTTATTCCACGCGTACTTGCGGGCGGCGTCTTCTACGAGGTCGCAGCCCCAGCCGGGTGTGGTGGGATGACCTCGGGGCGCTCGGTGAACAGCTCGAAGCGCCAGGGGACGCCTTCGGGGTCGCTCTCCATGATGCGGACGTTCGAGACGGAGGCGCACAGGTGTGCCGACTGGAAGCTGGCGAGCTCGGACGCCGGGTTGTGCGGCGCGATGTTCAGCTCGTAGGTCTCGGCGACGTCGGCGACCTTCTTGGCCACGCCGAAGCCCTGCCACTGGACGTCGACCTTCACGGTGTCCATCGCTCGGAGTTCGAAGTACGGCAGGTACTCCCTGACGCTGAAGTGCTGCTCACCTGAGCAGAGAATGGTCGAAGTCGATGCCTTTAGCTGGGCCAGCGCCTCGGGGTCCTCGTTGTCGTGCTCGATCCAGAACAGGTTGTAGGGCTCGAGCGCCTTGGCGATCCTGATGGCGCCCTCGGTCTTGAAGTTGTAGTTGATGTCGA
>JAGWBK010000050.1 GCA_021295915.1 Dehalococcoidia bacterium | reverse complement strand
TGTCCACTGACGATCCGCTCTACCTCAACAACCCCGGCCGGTGGGACATACCCTACGATCCCGAAGCTGCACAGGCGCTACTTGATGAGGCAGGTTTCGGCGGATGTGACAACCTGACTCCTGTCGTCTGGACCGGACCCAGCGGAGTTGGTGTGGAAGTCTGGGACGCTGTTGGCGTCATGTGGCAGACCAATCTCGGCTGCACACCCGAGTTCGACCGCACGGACTACTACGCCCAGCACCGCCCGGGCATCGTCGCAAGGACCAGCATTAACATCTACAGCGGCTGCTGCCCTGGAATGGGAATCTGGCCCATGGAGTGGAGCTTCAGCTCAGAAAACTACCCTGGTGGCTTTGGCGTTGGCATCGAGACGCCCACCCACTCAAGGATCTACACGACCAAGAAGCAGACGTCCGACCCTGAAAAGGTCATCGGGCTCGGACTGGAGCAGCACGACTTCAACCACCACTGGCAGCTGTTCTCCGGCATCGTCCGATTCCCGGACGGCGCAATGTACGACCCCCAGACCGTCTACTGGGATGACATGCGCCCGTTCCAGTGGAACAAGATCGGCGGACTCAGGAGCTTTGAGGACGCAAAGCTCGTCGAGTAAACGTAACCCGCTATAACAACTTGGGCAGGGGGTGTAACGGCACCCCCTGCCCGGCAACTCACCTGCATGGTTGTACCCTCTGACTTCTGACCTCTCGGGAAGGTACCAAGCTTGACCACCTTCATCGTCAGACGACTAATTACTTCAGTCATCGCAATCGCGGCTGCGGCTATGCTCGTCTTCGGGCTGTCGCGAGGACTGGCTGATCCCAGGTACACCCTTATCGGCCAGGCCGGATACGGAATGTCATCTGAGACTTGGGAGCGGCTTGGCCGCGAGTTGCACCTCGACAAGCCGGTGCCGGTCCAGTTCGTCTACTGGATGATAGCTGTCTCGCAGGGAGACTTCGGCAAAGACCTTCATGACGACAAGCCCGTTCTCCCTAAGCTGGCCGAGAAGATTGGCCCATCTGCAAAACTGGGACTGGTCTCTTGGGTCATTGCCACCGTTATTGGCATTCCACTTGGCGTCTTATCAGCCATTAGCAGAGGTTCGTCCCTAGACTATCTGGCGAGAGGATTTGCCCTCTTTGGGCAGGCAGTTCCAACCTTCTGGGCCGGGATTCTTATGATCATTCTCTTCACCGTGTATCTGGACTGGCTGCCTGCCGCTGGCATGGGAGAGGGGATAGCGGTCCGCAACTACATCATGCCGTCCGTGGTATTGGCGTGGTTGCCCGCGGCAGGGTATCTGCGCTTCACGCGTTCCGCCATGCTCGAGGTGCTCGACTCAGAATACGTCAAATTAGCGAAGGCCAAGGGCGTGCCCTACCGATCTATCGTCTGGAAACATGCCTTCAGAAACGCCTCCCTGATACCTCTCACGGCAACGGCGCTCGTGCTGGCCGGATTCATCACCGGTTCGGTACTCGTCGAGGCGGTCTTTGCATGGCCTGGCATCGGCTTCTACGCAGTTCAGGCCGTTGCCACGAACAATATCAACGTTCTCGTCGCCATAGTGCTCATATTCACGGTGCTGTTCATAATCGCAAACTTTATTGTCGACATCATGTACAGCCTGCTGGATCCCCGGATAAGGTACTCATGACCGCGGAAGCCCTGGGCACGAGATCTCCCGGATTTTGGGCAACCGTCGGCCGCGCCTATGGGTTCCTGATCCGCTGGCCCATCGTCCCGATAGTGATTCTCGTTATCCTTGTGCTGATGGCGGTCTTCGCCCCGGTCATCACTGCTCACGAACCGCTGGACGGCAACCTGCGCGAGAGGAATGTCCCTCCCTGGGGATTTGAGACCGGCACCACCAACCACATCTTTGGAACGGACCACGTTGGAAGGGACATCTTCAGCCGAGTTGCCTACGGGTCTCGCGTCTCCCTAATGGTCGCCGCAGTTGCGCTTGTCACCGGCACGATAATCGGCACAGTTCTCGGCCTGATCGCTGGATACTTTGGAGGCATAGCTGACGAAGTCATCATGAGGATCGTAGACATCTGGTTCGCGTTCCCATTCCTGATGATCGCACTGCTCATCGCCGCAGTCATCGGCCAGGGTATTTCCACCATCATGGGGCTTCTCGTACTGCTGGTGTGGTCTAGCTACGTCAGGTACGTGAGAGCGGAGGTACTGACACTTAGGGAACGAGACTATGTAGCCCTCGCAAGAGTCGCAGGCGCGTCCACGATACGAATTCTCATGAGGCACCTCTTGCCAGGCGTAACCAACACCGTAGTTGTGGTAGCCACCTTGCGCGCCGGACAGTTGGTACTCGCGGAAGCATCACTCAGCTTCCTCGGCGCCGGCATCCCACCGCCGACTCCTACTTTGGGATCCATGATCGCCGATGGCAGAGACTATTTGAGAGATGCGTGGTGGATTTCGGTGTACCCAGGGATTACCATATTCTTAATGGTAATGTCTCTGAATTTCCTGGGTGACTGGCTCCGTGACCGGATCGATCCCAGGCTAAGACAGCTTTAGGAACGAGCGGTCCCGGTTATCAGATGACCGACCGAACACCGAGGTCTGAAATGTCTTGCGAAGCAACTCTGCGGCGCACCCCTCTATACGATGTCCACGCCAGCCTTGGAGCGCGATTCGTGCCGTTCGCTGGATGGGAGATGCCGGTCCAGTACGGCAGCATTTTGGAAGAGGCGCGATCCGTTCGCTCAGGCGTCGGACTGTTTGACGTGTCCCACATGGGCCGCCTGGAAATCTCCGGCACGGACGCTGCGAACCTGCTTAACTCGACCCTGAGCGTTAGGGTCGACAACCTCGGGGTTGGGCGAGCGCGGTACAACGTGATCTGTGATTCCAGCGGCGGCATCATCGACGACTGCATCGTGTACAGGCGAGGCAGGGAGCGCTTTCTCCTTGTACCCAACGCTTCCAACACGGATGCGGTTATCGAGTGGCTGGAGGAGTGGACTCCAGACGGATCTGACGTGAGCATGAAGAATGTGACGGCTGACGTCGCCATGATCGCATGTCAGGGGCCAGAGGCCGAAGAGACACTCCAGCGTCTAACTGACTTTGACCTCTCTATTTCGAATCTGAGGCCCTTCAGGGGCAGGACCATGACGATCTGTGGCGCGTCATGCTACGTGGGGAGGACCGGGTACACCGGAGAAGACGGTTTCGAGATCATGGCCCCCTCAGATGACGCCCCGGCGCTGTGGCAGGGCCTGGTAGATCTTGGCGCGGCGGCGTGCGGGCTGGCAGCACGAGACGTGTTGAGGCTTGAAGCCGGACTGCTGCTGCACGGCAACGACATGGATACGTCGATCAATCCATACGAGGCAGGGCTAGGTCGGTTTGTCGAGCCTGACCGGGAAGCGTACGTCGCAGGGAAGGCACTGCGCCAGATAAGAGACGAAGGAACAGCCCGGAAGATGATTGGATTTGCGATGGAGGGCAGGGGCATCGCCCGACATGGATACAAGATAGTCGACGGGGAGAGTACCATCGGAGAAGTGTCCTCCGGTGGGCCTTCACCAACTCTTGACTTGAACATAGGCATGGGCTATGTTCCCACCGAATATTCAGAGCCGGGGACCCGAATCGAAATCGAAATACGCGGCCGTCCTGTGGTGGCTCAGGTGACTGACCTCCCGTTCTACGCTGGCAGTAATGTTTCGGTCGGTGCATTGTGAACCCCTCTATGGCTCCGGTGACTGCCCCACCTTTTGCAAGTGGTGAGAACTCATGAATCCAGACAATCTCAAGTATTCGCGCGAGCATGAGTGGCTAAACGTCGATGACGATGGACTTGCCATAATCGGCATCACCCACTTTGCTCAGGATAGCCTGGGCGATGTTGTCTTCGTCGAACTGCCAGATGTGGGCGGCGAGGTCGGCCAATTCGAGAAGATGGGAGAGATCGAGTCCGTAAAAGCTGTATCGGATCTCTATTCCCCTGTCAGTGGCAAGGTAGTTGAGAGAAACGACACGCTGCTCGAACAACCTGAGCTCGTTAACGACAGCCCTTACGACGACGGCTGGATGTTGAAGGTCCAGATGGACGACTCATCCGAAGTGGACAACCTCATGAGCTCGTCCGAATACGACGACCTCCTGGAATCCGAGGCGTAGTTCGCACTATGGCATCAACCGAATTCCAGTCTCCGTATGTCCCGAACACATACCCGGATAGGCGAGCGATGCTTGACGCAATCGGGGTCGACTCCATCGAGGAGCTGTTCGCTGACATACCGGACGGCTACCTGAACTACGACCTCGATATGCCCTCGGCGCGCAACGAGCTCGACCTCACCCGCTACGCTCGTGAACTTGCTGCCATGAATCGCACACCTGGGGATTACGCCTGTTTCCTGGGAGCCGGTTCTTACAGGCACCACATTCCGGCTGTTGTCAGGCAGGTTGCGGGTCGAAGCGAGTACATGACTGCCTACACGCCGTATCAGCCAGAGGTTTCACAGGGCACACTTCAGACGGCATTCGAGTTTCAGAGCCTGATCTGCCAGCTCACCGGCATGGACGTTGCCAATCTCGGCATGTACGACGGCTCGACGTCTCTGGCCGAGGCCGCTCTCATGGCGTCGAGGATCACCCGCAGACATCGTGCAGCGGTCGTAGAATCCGTGTCTCCTCTCTACAGAGAAGTCCTCAATACTTACGTCCAGGCGCCGGGCATTGACATTGACACGATTCCCGCATCGGCCGATTCCATTCCTGACGAGACCGCTTGCGTGATCGTCCAGCAGCCAAACTTCTTCGGCTACATGGAAGATGTCGACAGGCTGGCGAAACTTGCACACGATGCGGGCGCGCTTCTGATCGTCAGCGTGGACCCAGTTTCTCTTGGCATGTTCAGACCTCCGGGCGAGTACGGCGCTGATATCGTTGTCGGCGAGGGTCAGGCGCTTGGAGTGCCAACGACTTTCGGGGGACCCTACGTGGGACTGTTTGCGTGCAAGCAGGATTACATCCGGCAGATGCCGGGTCGCATCGTCGGCAGGACCGTCGACACGCGAGGCGAGGAAGCCTACGTGCTTACGCTCCAGACACGCGAGCAGCACATCAGGCGTGAGCGCGCGACGTCCAATATCTGCACAGCAGTCGCACTGATTGCATTAATGTCAACGATCTACCTCGCGTCTTTCGGACGACGCGGACTCCGTCATGTAGCAGAGCTCTGCTACCACAAGTCCCACTACGCCGCCAGCAAGATAGAAGAGATTCCCGGGTACTCGGTACCAATGGACGGCACCTTCTTCCAGGAGTTCGTCATGAAGTGCCCGAGCAGCCCATCCGAGATCAACGAGAAGCTGCTGGACTACGGCATCATAGGCGGAGCGGACATCAGCGCCCAGGTGTCGAATGGCATGTTAGTGTGCGTCACCGAAATGAACTCCCGTGATGAGATCGACAATCTGGTCACGGCACTGACCGAGATAGGGGGAGCTTCATAAATGACTTCCCTGCTTGAAAGGGCCGCGCTGGACCGGCGCAAGCTGCTCATGGACCGCAGCAGGTCCGGCCGGATCGGCACGACCCTCCCTCCGCTCGACGTACCGGAGGCACAACTTCCGGAACCGTCCCTACTGCGCGACGATCTGGACCTCCCTGAAGTGTCCGAGGGGGAGATCGTCCGCTATTTCTCGCAGATTAGCCAGTTCAACTTCTCAATAGACCACAACTTCTACCCGCTCGGCAGTTGCACGATGAAGTACAACCCGAAGCTGAACGACGAGATTGCGTCTATTCCGGGATTCGCCCAGATACATCCACTGCAGCCTGTAGCCACTGTCCAGGGTGCCGTCAAGCTGGTGTGGGAGTTGCAGGAAGTCCTGAACGAGATAACAGGCATGGCAGGCTGCTCGCTCGCCCCTATGGCGGGCGCTGACGGTGAACTCGCGGGCCTTCTGATGGCAAGGGCCTACCACCTCGATCGCGGCGACGATAAGCGCAAGAACGTTTTGATCCCCGACTCGGCGCACGGGACCAACCCGGCATCCGCAGCGATGGCTGGTTTCAACGTCGTCACGCTGCCCTCGGACTCCAACGGAAACACCGATCTCGATGCCCTGAGAGACTCCGTAAGTGACGAACTCGCAGGGCTGATGATAACCTTGCCCAGCACTCTTGGCCTCTTCGACACGAATATCCTGGATGTAACCCGGATCGTCCGCGACGCCGGCGGCATTGTGTACGGGGACGGCGCCAACCTCAACGCCATCGTCGGACGAGTCAAGTTCGGCGACCTGGGTTTCGACGTTATTCACTCGAACCTTCACAAGACCTTCACGCAGCCACACGGTGGCGGCGGACCGGGTGCAGGCCCCGTCATCGCCGGCCCCCGGCTTGTCGACTACCTGCCGACGCCGGTCGCTGGCCGGAAGACAGACAACGGAGAAGAGACCTTCTCACTCGATGCCCCATCAAACACTATAGGACGAATGGGGGCATTCCACGGCAACTTCGGAGCCCTGGTTAGGGCGTGGTCATACATATTCACGCTAGGAAAAGAGGGCATCCCGCAAATCAGCGAGGACGCCGTCATAAATGCTAACTACATCCTCAGTGAGCTCAAGGGCTACTACGATCTGCCCTACGATCGCACCTGTATGCACGAGGTGGTCTTCGCAGCGACAAATCTCAGGCGCGAACACGGCGTCCGGGCTATGGACGTAGCCAAGCGCCTGATTGACTACGGAATACACCCACCCACAATGTACTTCCCGCTCGTTGTCGAAGAGGCATTGATGATCGAGCCGACAGAGACCGAGTCCAAGGAGACCCTGGACTACTTCATCGATGTGATGAAGCAAATTGCCGCAGAAGCTGCCGCAGACCCGGAGATGCTCCACGAAGCGCCGCACAACACGCCAAATACACGCCTGGACGAGGCGCGCGCCGCTCGCAGGCCTGACCTCAGATGGCGGCGTCAGGAATAGAATCCATCAGCCGCCAATGTCCCTCCTTCCAGCTAAACCGCCAACCAATTTTCACCAGGAGACAGGAAGAAATATGTCAGAAGTAGGCCAGATGGCCCCAGACTTCACCCTGCCCGCCCACAACGGCGAACCGGTAACGCTCAGCGACTTCAGGGGAAAGAAGAACGTCGTACTGTCGTTCCACATCTTCTCCTTCACAGGTGGTTGAACGCACCAGGTCTCCTCGATGCGTATACACAACGCATCATTCGAGGAGGCTGGCGCCCAGGTACTGGGCATAAGCTGTGACTCCCGACCAACACAGGTGGCGTTCTCCTCGTCTCTTGGATCGATACCCTATCCATTGCTGGCGGACTACTGGCCCCACGGCGCAGTCTGCCAGAGTCTGGGGATACTGAACGAGCAACTCGGCGCACCCTTCCGAGCGATCATCATCGTCGACAAGGAAGGTGTCATAAGGTTCAAAGAGACCTACACTGCCGCCGGCGACGTTAACCCCCAGGCCATATTGGCTGAGGTCGAGAAGCTCCAATAGCAGAGAAATCACCTGATGAGGCCGCCTCTGGCGGTGCGATTCGACGCCGGGGACCGTTCCGGGAAGGCGAGTACATCCAACTCCTCGATCGCCGTGGACGCACGTATCTTGTGCAACTCACGCCCGGCGACCTCTTCGAGACACACATCGGCAACTACCCCACCAGCGACCTGATAGGCCTGACGGAGGGCACGCGGATCGTCACCAACAGGGGCCACCGCCTCTTGGCTGTCAGGCCGACACTTTCGGACCTGACACTCCGTATGCCGAGGATCGCGACGGTCATGTACCCCAAGGACCTCGGAGCGCTCTTGGTGTACGCTGACATCTTCACCGGAGCTCGCGTCCTTGAGGCCGGGGCTGGTTCTGGAGCAGTCACCATGACGCTCCTCAGGGCCGTCGGCGAGACCGGGCGCGTGTACACATACGATGTGCGTCAGGACATGATCGACCAGGCACAGACCAACATCGCGAGATACTTCGCAAACTGGGACAACCTTGAGATAAAGCTCGGCGACGTCTATGAAGGCTTCGAAGAGGAAGATCTGGACAGAATCATTCTCGACCTGCCTGAGCCGTGGCACGTCGTCCCCCACGCGTCAGACCGCCTGATACCCGGAGGTCTGTTCTTCGGATTCATACCCACCGTTCCGCAGGTTGAAGAACTGGTGCGGACCCTACGCCTGCAGCGCACATTCGACTTGATAGAAACGATGGAGATCATGATGCGCCAGTGGAATGTAAGCGGGCGCAGCGTACGACCATCTCATCGCATGGTGGGCCACACAGGGTTCATAGTTACCGCGCGTCGCGTAAGCGAACGGACATCAGAAAGCGACGAATGAACCCTGGCCAGCCTGCAAATGCATGCTGGTTGCGACAGGGCTGCCGAGATTTGCAGTCACCCCTTCGCCCGGGACTAAGTCGGAATCCCGCTGAATCCCGCTGTCTCTCTCCTGGACGAGAACCTTGAACTTGCCCAAGCCCTCAGGATCGATGAGTCGACGCATAGCGCGCACGTTGGCGCGGTGAACTGCGAGAGCGAGCCCCCAATCCCCGAGAGCCTTCTCCATCTGAACGTACCCAAGCGAGTGAAGAAACTCCCCCTGGGTTGTCAGATACACCGGACGAAGACCAACCTGTTGTCCTTCCTCGATCAGGGCTGTAAAGTCGACATGCGCCGTGATGTCCTGCCTGCCAACGCGCTGGTAAGGACTCCCACCCTCCGTATGACGATAGTAGGTCTGAAGCGTTCCCCTGTTCCTCTCATCTGAGTACAGCTGCTCCCGCTCGTACCCATAGTCGATGGTCAACACAAACCCGCGCCGGAGACATGCTGCCACATCGACCATCCACGACCTAAGTCCCATACTGACCTCACCACAGTAGCCTTCCGGAAGCTGCCGTTGCACAGAGGAGACTCTCTCCACAATCCCTGGGGAAGGCGGTTCCACAAGTCGCTCAACGAAAGCACCATCCGTGGCCAGCCCGACATAGACCTCGAACGGTCGGCCATCCTTGACCTCAAACCTGTGTACCGGCATAGCGTCCAGCAGCTCATTCGATAGCACACATCCAACAACGCCGCCAACCGGGAGTCCCGTTGATGAAATCCACTCAATCCTGTTTCCGTCGGAGGCTCGTTCTCTGGTCGCGACTCGGTCAACTGCGACATACATGAGCGTCTCCGAGAATCCTTGGAAATGGGAGCGGATGTATCTGACGATATCTTCCCCCAGCACACCGTCCCCCGCACCAGCTTCAACCACCCAGAATGGACTCGGACAACCAAGCGTACGCCACATAGTTTCGAGCTGCACACAGATCAGGGCGCCATAGGCGGGATGGGCCACAGGGCTGGTGAAGTAGTCTCCACCAGCGCCAATCGGTCCGCGCTTTGAGTAGTAGCCGTCAGAGTGATAGAGCGCAACCTCCATGAATTCCGCGAACGTAATCGCGCCAGAGGTTGAGATGCGCCTTCTAATCTCTCGCTCGGCGCCTGTCTGTTCACTGTGCTCTTTCACATACAAAGACGATTAGCCTCAGTGGCGGGAAATCATGGTCCGGCGATAGATGGCCTTGGTCTGCGGGATGTTTGCTAAAGAAGAAGGGACATTGCCTGTCGCAATGTCCCTTGCTTCAATCTTTCGGTCTCTGGCGTGCCCCGACGGGCTTAGGTCGAAGAGCTCTGCTGCTGCCTTGCGGCGCGCCTCCTCCTGCCATCGCGGTCCCATCCTGAACCCTGAATCGAGTTCTTGAACTCGCGGACCGTGCCGCACACCTTACATCTGCCGTTACTCGTTGGGCCGTTCGGCTGTTCGATCATCCAGTAGTGCTGGCAGTCGCTGTCAACTACAGACTCATCGTTCAATTACTGACCTTCTTCCCTTGTATGACTAGCCTCTCTCTTCGATTGGCACGTACGGCACGTCCATTGGCCCTGTATAGAGGAGTCTGGGCCTGAGCAGTATGTTGTTCTCGAACTGTTCAACGACCTGTGCGGTCCATCCGGGTACCCTGCCCATGGCAAAGATCGAGATAAACAGATCGTCGGGAATCCCAAGCAGGTAGTAGATCGCGCCCGAGAAGAAGTCGACGTTCTGGTAGATCCCCCGCCTTCGATAGGGCTCCATCACCTCAATGACGGACTGGAGAATCTGGAACCACTTCGGCTCGCCCTTGCGTTCTCCGAGCTCCTTCGCATCTTCCTGGAGGTGAACAGAGCGCGGATCAAGCGCCTTGTACACTCGGTGGCCAAAGCCCATCACCCGTCCTCCACCACGTAGGCGCTCCCGAACGTAGTTTTCTGCGTTCTCCTCTGTGCCGATCTCCTGGGTCATCTTCATGACCTCTTCGGCGGCCCCACCATGCGACGGCCCCTTAAGGACCCCGACGCCAGTAGTGACTGCACAGTGCAGGTCAGCCTGAGTGGACGCCGTTACACGAGCGCCGAATGCCGAAGCATTGATCCCATGCTCAGCGTGTAGCACGAAGTCTTTGTCTATTAGCTTCGCGTCTTCCGGCGCTGGCCTCTCTCCGAACAGCATGTATAGGAAGTTCGCGGCATGGCCAAGACTAGGGTCCGGGTCGAGCGCCTCCTCCCCTTCCCTAATCCTGGCATGAGCGGCAACAATGGTCGACGCTTGGGCGGTCAAGCGGACGCCCTTGCGAAGCGTCGCTTCAGTGGAGTTGTCCTCGGTATCTGGATCATAGGCTGATAGCGCTGACACTCCGGTCCGGAGCACGTCCATCGGATGCGAGTTTCGCGTCAGGCGAATCACGTCCAGGATCTCACCTGGCAACTCGCGGGCTGCCTTCAGTTCAGAGTCAAATGTGTCCAGCTCCGCCTGAGTCGGCAAGTGGCCGTACATCACGAGGAACGCTGTCTCTTCAAACGTAGACTTCTCTGCAAGCTCGTGGATGTCATATCCACGATAGAGCAACTTGCCCACGTCACCGTCGATGAAACTCGAGGTGGTCCTGTCTATGTAAACTTCACGAAGGCCACGATGAAGCTGGACCTTCCGTTCTGTCATATCTTGTCCTCCCACACTGCGGCGATGTCTTACCCAAGGGGCCGAGTCATGCCAAGACAGGCTACGGTGAAGGCGTACTCATGAGGGTGTACAGGCTTCAATTTCAGTCGTCCGGTGATGCCCCGAAAAGCACCGGAATTCTAGCATCGGCCCAATTTAGTGTCAAGAATTCTGAACCTGCCATAAACGTAATTTATGACTTCTGATTCATGCTTTCTGCTGCATATGCAACTTGCTAGCCATCCAGAGAACAGACGTGACTAACGGGGCCATACATGCTTTCCACGACTACCGTACCCCCAGGCTGAGGACCCTCCAACACTTCCTGCCTCACCCCTCTACATCACATGGACTCGAGGCAGCGGCTGTCGTCCTTTCACACGTTCAATAGGCGTCTGTTACGTAGTTCACAATTGCCCGGCTAAAATATATACTGTCTTTGAGCCCCATCAGCCTGACGTGTGGGGTCTTTCCAATCCAAACGTCGTTCTCGGGTCGGAGTCGGTATGTCAAATGCAGCAAGTAGAAGTTCCTGAAGTAGTTGTCCTTCGCCTTCCGCTGTACGTCAGAGCGCTCACACAGCTGCAGCGAGAGGGAACGTCAGTGGTGAGTTCACAGCAGCTTGGCGAACGGCTGCAGATGACGCCGGCCCAGATTCGCAAAGACCTGAGCTACTTCGGCAGGTTCGGCAAGCAGGGACGCGGCTACAGCATCGAATTCCTGCTCGAAGAGCTGAGGGATATCCTAGGACTGAACGGAGAGTGGCGCGCCTGTCTAATAGGCGTCGGACGCCTGGGGCGAGCCATCATAAACTACACTGGCTTTGCTCCCGAGGGGTTCACTATTGTCGCCGCATTTGACAGCTCAGACGTTCAGGTTGGCGCATCGGTTGGCGACCTGTCAGTCCAGCCGATGAGCAACCTCCCAAGAGTCGTTGACGAACTGGGAATATCCATCGGCATAGTTGCTGTCCCCGCCGTTG
>JAGWBK010000049.1 GCA_021295915.1 Dehalococcoidia bacterium | reverse complement strand
ACGGAGGCGACCTGGTCAAGGAGGTGCTGCGCACCGCGTCAGGCGGAAAGATCTTCAGGTTCCGCGCCGTGACCGCCAGCCGTGGCAAGTACGCCCGCGCAGAGCCGATAGCAGCCCTCTACGAGCAGGGCAGAGTCCACCACGTCGGCACATTCCCTGACCTCGAAGACCAGATGTGCACCTGGACCCCCAAGGGTCCTGCCGACGTCTCACCCGACCGCATGGACGCCCTAGTCTGGGCCATCTCCCACCTAATCAACAGACCAATCACCAGAATATGGGTCTAACCCCAACACCCCCAACGAGACTGTGCCAATTCGTTTCATATCTAGGGGCTGTGAAAGAGGTGGCACGTCAAGGGGCATTGTGAGAGGCTAGATAAATGAGGCATTGCTGGTTGCGGCAGGGGTCGAAGTCACGGAAAGGGCCGGGTCCCGTGTAGGACTGAAAAAGGACAACCAGCGGATGGTTGTTCACAGACCTCACCCTCAGCCCGAAGCTGGTAAAGCGACGATGCGGTCAATAGCCAGATTTCAAGCTGCAGTAGGGGTACAACCATGATGGAGTACAAGGGATATATCGCAAAGGTTGAGTACGATGACTCTGTGGGAATGCTGCACGGAGAGGTCATTAATGCGGCTCCATATCCGATAGTTACGTTCGAGGCCTCAGGCGTAGATAGTCTGAAGCGCGAGTTTCACATATCCATAGACGACTACCTGGACTGGTGCGAGGAAGACGGCGTTGAGCCTCGTCGCGGGTTCTCCGGCAAGCTGAACCTTCGCCTTGGACCAGACTTGCACCGCCAGGTGTCGGTCGAGGCCGCAGCGAACGACCTGAGCATCAATGAATGGATAACGCAGACCATCTCCAGGGAGATAGAGGCCACCTCTGAGTTCGCCCAGATCTGAGGCTGTGACTGTCCTGGGCAGGGGCGCCAGACGCCTGATTTCTTGACACTCTTGAGCCTCGCACTTAAACTTTGCCCAGATTTGGCCGGAAGCATCGGCTACGTTCAGGAGCGGGCGGAATGACACAAGAACAGGAATCAGCAATCACCCCCGAGATGAGGGCGGCAGTTGGCGTGGAGTCCGAGGCCCATGTGAATGAGGTCGAGAAGGGCGCCATTATCAAGTTCGCAGTCGCCATCGGGGATACAAACCCCATCTATAACGACGAACAGGCGGCGCGGAACTCGAGGTACGGCGGCATCATAGCTCCGCCGACGTTCTTCCGAACGATGAGTTCAGGTCCGATGAAGGTGGACGTCAAGAGTCCGTACTCGGCGAACCTGGATGGCGGCAGCGACTGGGAGTACTATGAGCCAGTCCGGCCCGGCGACCGGATCTCCGTAACCACGCTGATCTCGAACATCTTCGAGCGTCCCGGCCGGCTGGGGAGTACAGGAACCAGTTCGGGAGGATGGTCGCGATCCAGCGCTCGACCGGGATCAGCTATCAGCCGTCCGAGGACGAGTAGAGGCAGGTTTCAAACCTGTCCCTACCAGGCAAGGCCCTTCACAACCCTCACCTCAATCCTCTCCCATCGAGGGTGAGGAGGCTACAGGAAAACCGCAACGCGAGGAGTTAGCACGATGACAGAGCAGGTCTACTTCGAAGATGTAGAAGAGGGAACGGAGCTGCCGGTACTGCGCAAGGACCCGACCACGCAGCAGCTGGTCAAGTATGCGGGCGCGTCCGGCGACTACTATCAGATCCACTACGATCTGAACTACGCAAAGAACAACGGGCTTCCCGACGTCATTCTGCACGGTGCACTGAAGAACGCCTTCCTCGGTCAGTTGGTGACCGACTGGATCGGCGAGTGGGGCACCCTCAAGAAGCTCAGCGTCCAGTACAGGGGCATGGATGTCCCAGGCACGCCTGTCTTCGGCAAGGGCGTCGTCAAGAAGAAGTACCAGGAAGGCGAAGAGAACTACGTCGAGTGCGACATCTGGCTTGAGACCCACGATGGTCAGCGCACAACACCCGGTTCCGCAGTCGCTACGCTTCCGAGCAGGTAGAGGCTCCGCCTCACGCCCTAAAAAGGATCCAAGAAGTCCCTTCTCCCCTGGCGGGAGAAGGTTAGAGCCTGCCCCGGACTTGATCCGGGGACGAGGGGGACTAAACCTGTCACCCTCACCTCAATCCTCTCCCATCAAGGGAGAGGAGGTATTTTGAAACCTCTGTGGAAGGGGAAGACCCCATGTCGACTTACGTCCTCGTTCATGGCTCATTTCAGGGCGGCTGGATATGGAAGCCCACCGCGGAGGTGCTGCGTCAAGCCGGGCACACCGTCTACGCGCCGACGCTCGACGGCTGCGGTGAGCGACACCACCTGATACGTCCCGGCATCACGATCGCCGCGCAGGCGCGCGAGGTCGCTGAGATGATGTTCTACGAAGACCTCAGCGATGTCGTCCTCGTCGCCACCAGCACCGGCGGTCTCGTGGTGTGCAAGACGGCTGAGCTTGCTCGAGACCGCATAAGTCGGCTCGTGTTCGTCGATGCGCTTGCCCCACAGGAGGGGGAGCGGGTGTCGGAGATCGTCCAGCGCGACCCCAACACGCCACCAATGCCGACGACCGAGCTTACGCGCGGTCCGACGCGGGACGAGCTTGAGACGCGGCTGTTCGCCGACCTCGAACCAGAGTTGCGCGCGTGGGCGGCTGATCGTGCCACCAAGCACCCCGTCGAGGCGTCCGATGCTCCGGGAGAGCTGGACGCGTTCTGGGCAACCGCGGGGAGCATTCCGGCGCGAGTGATCCGCTGCCGGCTGAGCGCCAACCCTCCAGAGGCACACCAGCGTCGAACTGCCGAGAGGCTAAACGCCGACTGGCACGAGATGGACGCGGGTCACTACCCCATGCTCAGCCACCCCGACGAGCTCGCGGGGCTGCTGGGGTAGAAGCCTGTCGTGGATGGCCCTCTCCCTCAGAGCTGACAGGGGTAGGAAACCGACAATTCCTTCGTCACCGGATCAAGTCCGGCGCAGGCTCTGAGCTTGTCGAAGGACACCCCCAGACCTTAGATTCCGGCTTCCGCCGGGATGACGATCTGAGAATGCCCACCCCTGTAAGCTCTCAGGGAGAAGGGGTTATTCGAAGATCTCCCCTAAACAACTGCCACAAGCGCTGTTCCTACGCCTACGCCTCCGAGTTTCCGGCGTTCATGGCGTACGAATTCGTAGCCCCCCAAGGCTGAACAGCCTTACCGGATGCTATAATCCGGCCAGAGTGTGGATCCAGTGATTACGAACATTACACTGCAAAACTTCAAATGCTTTCGCCGCATCAGCGTCGATCCGAAGCTGATCACGGTGTTCATTGGCCCCAACGGCACAGGCAAGTCTGGCGTGTTGCAGGCTCTCCTGTTGCTGAAGCAGTCGAGAAACAGTGTCGATCCTTTGGTCTTGGACGGCGAATTGGTACGGTTTGCGCCAGAAGCTTTCATGTGGCGAGGACCGGAATCAAGGGTAGATGGTGTTCGGCTATTCCTGTCTGGCTGCTCGGTCATAAACTCAGTAGAAGTACAGGTGCCGCTAGAGTTCAAAGTTGACTTACAGTACTCTGAACAAGCAAATCTGACTGCTGACCGCGGATCAACGAAGTGGTCGACCCCTGGCCAAGATTACGAGCTAACTTTTGCACGAGATGGCCAGATTCCCCAGGTTATAACCTCAGAGGGTCTCCTCCACTACATGGTTACACCTGCGGTCAACAGCTTTCGCATCATGTCCGGTTTGCGAGGTGATGATCCAACGTTACCTTTGTGGAACCAAGTGTCCCAAGTTCCTGTGAAGACGCTGTCTAAATTGGGGTTTGTTCCGGCAGCTAGAGGTTTAACTCAAGGTGTTTACGCGTTGGGTACAGAAACTTCCGATGACATTTCAGGTGCTGATGGCCTGGGAGCACAGGAGGACAACACGGCAACGACCCTGGCTTATTCCCGGCGTGAGGTCGAAAAAGTTTCCCTTCTTATGAAACAGATTACTGGTGTCGGCTTCAGAGTAGACACCGTTCCACCCCAATCGGCGAAGCCTGTCTCGGAATCTATTGCCGGTGACCTCAGCATTTTGGCTGAAGGCTTCGGTACTAACGCCTTGGTCCACCTGCTGTTCGAGTTAGTTAGAACCGTCCCGGGGGCGACGGTGCTGATCGAGGAGCCGGAGATTCACCTGCACCCCAAGGCACAGGCTGACTTGGCGTCGGTGCTGGCTGATCAGGCCACATCTGGCGATAAGCAGATGATCATTACCACCCACAGTGAGCATGTTGTAGGACGATTGTTGACCCTGGTTGCAGAGGGGAAGCTAGCCGCTGACGAACTCGCCATCTACTCCTTCGAGAAGGACGAGGGTGGAGCTTGCTCGGCTAGCGAGATCGAGGTGACAGACAGGGGACAGGTCAGTGGGGGGCTAAAGAGCTTCTTTGAGACCGATCTGGACGAAATGAAGCGGTACGTTGAGGCTCTACGCGCCAAGGTATGACTCCCCGTTTCATCCTCGACGAAAACATAGTGATCTTGGCTCAGCAGGGACTCGATGAATACGGGAGTCCCAACCCAAGATGCGCCGATCTAATTCAGCAGATCATTGAGATCTGCCACACGCTCGTGGTGGACGATGTCCTTTGGGATAAGTATGCGGAGCAACTGTACAGTCCCGGCTACCATCATCCCCCACCTTGGGTCCATTCCTAATTCGCGCTCTGTACAACGCTCTCACAGTCTCAGAGAAGGTAGATGGGCTTGGCCACACTGCGCCGACTGTGGATGACGAAGGGCTAATTCCAGATGGCAGCCAGGATGACGTGTATTTGGTCAGGCTAGCGGTAGAAACGGGGGCGGTCCTGGTAACTACAGATGGAGCGCTTCGGGACGACCTGGAGTCCTGCGGACTTCTCTCAAAGTACGACCTGACTGTAGTTTCTCCCGAGGACGCTATGGGACTGCTGTAGTTCGTCCCCAGCCCTCGCCCTCAAGGAGAGGGGCCGTCGGCTGGTATTCATGCCTGTCCGTGTACCCTCACATGCCCCGGTAAGCCTCAGGAAGAGGGGGTTATTCCCTACGCTACCGCCACCAGGGCTGAGCCTACGCCTTTGGCGATCTTGCGATACTCGTTGAGCACGGCGTCGTTGTTGAGCACCGTGGGTCGCGACATATCGCGGTAGTCGGCTCGCAGCTCGATGCTTCCCAGGAACGGGATGTCGAGGTGCTCCGCAAGCTCCTCGCCTGCGCCTGATCCGAACATTTCGCCGGACAGGTTCTCCACTACGCCCAGGACGTCGATCTGCAGCTTCTTGATCATGTTGACGGAGCGGATCGCGTCGATCTTCGCCAGCTCCTGAGGAGTGGTTACGACGACGAAGCCGTCCATCTCCAGCGACTGCATGACTGTGAGGGGCGCATCGGAGGTGCCGGGCGGAAGGTCCACGACCAGGTAGTCCAGCTCTCCCCAGGTGGTGGACTGCAGGAGCTGGTTGATGGCGTTGTGGATCATCGGCCCACGCCAGATGATGGCCTCTTCTTCGTCCTTCTGGAAGAAGCCCATCGACATGACCTTCACACCGAAGCGCTCCGGCGGGATCATCCTGCGGTCGTCAGCGGCCAGGGGCGCCTCGGTGACCCTCATGGCGCGGATGACGTTAGGGCAGTCTATATCGACGTCCAGGATGCCGACACTGGCGCCGTCGTTAGCGAGCGTGACGGCGAGGTTCACGGCGACCGTCGTCTTGCCGACGCCGCCCTTGCCGCTGTAGACGCCCACCTTGTGCTTGATCTGCCCCAGCGTCTCGGAGATCGCGCGCTTCTGCTCGAACTGGCGGCGCATGGCTTCGACCTTCGCCCTTGCCTGCGCCTGCTGCTGGGGGTCCATAGGGCCCCCCGGATTCCCCTGCGCATGCTGATGCTGGTGGGGATTCATTGGACTCTCCTGTCACGTGGTACGGGCGGGTCTCAAACCCGCCCCTGCGGGTACAAAGTTCAGGGGCGACCTGCCAGCCTGTCGAATCGACCCGGCATCGGGCGCCCCTGTGATTTTCTGGGTTCTTTTTGGTCGGGGTCTACTGTGAAGCGCCCCGACAGTCGGACCGCTAGTCGAGACCGAGAAGCTTCTTGCCCTGGTCGGTGATGAGGTCCGGGGTCCACGGGGGATCGAAGGTCAGCTCGACGTTGACGTCCTCGACGGTGTCCATCTCTGCGATGCGCCACTCGGCCTGCTGGGCGATGTACGGTCCCATGCCGCAGCCGGCGAAGGTGAGGGTCATCGTGACGTCGACGTTGCCCTCGTTGACCTCTACGCCGTAGACCAGTCCCAGGTCGACTACGTTGACGGGGATCTCCGGGTCGTAAACGTCCCTCAGCGCCTCATAAACTTCTTCAGGGGTGAGTGTTTGTGTGGTCATTGTGTGTCCTCCGGCGCTGGGGTGGTCAGCCATGCAGACGCACGGCCGAGTCAGTCCAATTGTAGCTTTGGGTCTAGTCGGTGTCAAAAAAAGATGGGCGGCTACGAGCCTGTGTCAATTTGGTAGGCACACCCTGGGAGCGCGGGCGTCTCGCCCGCATTCGTTCGTCCTGAGCCTGTCGAAGGACGGTTGCCCATTGAGCCTCCTACAGAATTGATACAGCATCGGCAGCTAGAACATCCCTGCAGGGGCGGTTCGCGAACCGTCCCCACGACGTGTACCGCGAACCGCATCGTCCCGTCGTATGTTCCTGGCGGATATGGACTGGTGACGATGCCTTACAGTTGACACCCATACGCCACAATATTATTGTTGTGTTATGTTGCCGGAATTCAATGCGAATGGGCTACTTCCACCGGGAGTGCATGTGGCTGAATGGGAGGAGTTGGTCAGAAGGTTCGGGTACAACCCTTGGAGGGTACGCCTCCTGATCGGCCTTGGAACTGCGTTGGACAATCTGAAGCTCGCCGGCTGTCGGGCAGCCTACATTGATGGAAGCTTTGTGACGTCCAAGGAATACCCGAACGACTTCGATGGCTGTTGGGATGAGGTCGACGTCGACCCACTTGCCTTAGATCCGGTGCTCCTTGATTTTGGCAACGATCGAGTCGGACAGAAGGCGAAGTACTATGGTGAACTGTTGCCAGCATCCGTGGTAGAGGCTGCCTCAGGGCTGTCTTTCCTGGAGTTCTTTCAGACCACGGCCAGTGGTGAGCCCAAGGGGATCGTCGCGATAGATTTGGAGGGGTGGGAATGATCAGAAACGAACGCCAGTACCGGTTCACCAAGACGCAAGTGAGACGGTTTGAAGAAACACTCACTGAGCTGAAGAGTCGCGATTCTGAGAATACTGACGTGCATCCGCTCATCGCCAAGGCTCAGGTGGATGCCGCCAGTAGCCAGCTGGCGGACCTGAGGGAACAACTTCGGGAGTACGAGTCGCTGAAGTCGGGGAAGTTTGACTTCAGTGAACTGATGGTTGTGACCAACCTGCCGGCAATGCTCATCAAGGCACGCATCGCGCGGGGCATGACGCAGCGGGACTTGGCCGAGCGGATCGGCCTGAAGGAGCAGCAGATACAGCGATACGAGGCGACCGACTATGCCTCTGCCAGCTTGGGACGAATATATGATGTTGTCGGCGGACTGATGTTAGAGGACATCCCGTCGCCGACAAGAAAACTAAAAGGCGACAAACTATCCGATCAGGTTAGAATCGGAGGTTAGAGCCTGTCTCAGAAGGAGGTCCTTGATTCCTCCTCTCCCTTGATGGGCTGACAGGGGTAGGTATTCGCAGATCGTTATTCCGGCGAAGGCCGGAATCCAGGAGCCGGGGGTGTCCTTCGACAAGCTCAGGACGAACGAACTGTCGGTTTACCTACCCCTGTAAGCCCGTCAGGGGAGAAGGGATTGTTTAGACACCCTCGAAGCGATTGCTCAGCATTAGCTCTTCGGCGCGGTCTTTGGTGCCGGCTACTGTGGCGTAGATCAGGCTGCCCTTGTTCCTGAGGACCAAGTGGCCGTCTTCGAGCTCCAGGTAGCGGGCGTTGGTGTTCTCGAGGTCTATGGTCTCCATGCCGATCTTGCCGGCGATGGAGCGCACCAGGAAAGCGACCGCGACCCCGGCGTACCCGGCGCCGCCCACCAGCACGACCCCGGTATCCAGGGTGTCCAGCATCTCGACGTCGATCTCTCCGGGAATGCTCTCCGGCAGGTCGCTGTATATGCCGAACGCGACGTTGTCCACCCGCACGATGCCGAAGGCGGTGTCCAACCCGGTCACGTGAATGCCGGCGACGTCGGCTATCTCCTGGATGATGTTCCCGCCGGTCGAGATGAATCCCGCGGCGATGGGAGGCTCTTCTTCGGATACGGGCAGGTGGGTCAGCATGTTCCACACCTGCTGATTTCGCTCCTTGAGCGACACCAGCTCCGCCGACCCGTACTGGCTGGAGAGGTCGGTCGTCCACTCAGCGTCTCCGCGGATGATCTGGACCGTGGTGGTGGCCACCTGTGAGGTGGTGGGAGGGTCTTCGATCGGCTTCTGCGCGAGCAGGTTGCCGGCTAGCGCGGCGTCGGTGGTGGTGGCGAACCCGAGGATGCCCCCGAACTCTTCGAGCGACGTCGCGACCATCGAGACGCTGGTGATGGAGACCTGGTCCTCGCCGCCGAGTGTGAGCACCTCCTCCTGGTCTGAGGCCAGGAAACGGTCGCGCTCGACGACGACAGGCGCATCAGGGTTGAAGTACAGGTACACCTCGTAATCCACGTCGGGGACGAGGTCGTCCTCGATACCGGGGGGCAGAGTTCCGCCCCCTTCATCTACCTCGGATGAGCACGCCACTCCGAGCAGGATGAAGGACAGGATCGCAAGAGCTGTTGCGTATGTGCGCAAAGTCCCCTCCGCGACGTGTCCCGCCGGCGGCTATTTACATGAAATACGAATTCCAGCGCCCATCGGACGCCTCTTTGTGGAGAGTCATTGGACCATCACCTTTCTCAGGTCGGTGATCTGGTCTCTAAGCAGAGCGGCCTTCTCGAACTCCAGCGACTTGGCCGCCGTCTTCATCTGTGATTCCAGGTCTTTGATCAATCTCAGGATGTCGTCTCTCGGCATGTCCGACGAGTCCACCGCGTAGGGCGCCTCAGTCTCAGCGATGGCCCTCACGCGCTCCGTTATGTCGTGAATGGTCTTCTGGATGCTCTGAGGCGTGATGCCGTGCTCTCGGTTGTAGACCTGCTGGATCTCTCGCCTGCGTTCGGTCTCGTCTATGGCGCGCTTCATCGAATCGGTAACACGGTCTGCGTACATTATGACATGGCCGTCAACGTGGCGGGCCGCGCGGCCGATGGTCTGCACCAGCGAGGTCGTGGACCTCAGGTAGCCCTCTTTGTCGGCGTCCAGAATGGCCACGAGGCTGACCTCGGGCAGGTCCAGTCCCTCCCTGAGCAGGTTGATCCCGACGATGACGTCGTACACGCCCAGCCGCAGGTCGCGCAGTATCTCGCTGCGCTCGAGGGTGTCGATCTCGGAGTGCAGGTAGTGTGTTCGAACGCCCATCTCGCGGAGGTAGTCGGCGAGCTCCTCGGACATGCGCTTCGTCAGTGTCGTGACGATGCAGCGCTCACCTCTGTCGACCCTGACCTTGATCTGGTACAGCAGGTCGTCTATTTGCCCTTCGGTGGGCTTGACGTCGATGACAGGGTCGGTCAGACCGGTGGGCCGGATCACCTGCTCCACCATCTGCTGGGAGTGCTCGAACTCGTACGGGCCCGGCGTCGCGGTCACGTAAACGGCCTGGTTGACGAACTGTTCGAACTCGCCGAAGTTGAGCGGCCTGTTGTCGAGCGCAGACGGCAACCGGAAGCCGTACTCGACCAGCACCTCCTTGCGCGAGCGGTCGCCGTTGTACATACCCCTGATCTGGGGGAGCGTCATGTGCGACTCGTCGATGAACAGCAGGTAGTCCTCGGGGAAGTAGTCCATAAGCGTGTAGGGCGTGCTTCCGGGCTCGCGCGCCGCCAGGTGGCGGGAGTAGTTCTCGACGCCCGCGCAGTAGCCCGTCTCGCGCATCATCTCGACGTCGTAGCGGGTGCGCTGCTCCAGTCTCTGCGCTTCCAGCAGCTTGCCCTGTCGGTTGAGGAACTTGAGCTGGTCGGCCAGCTCCTCCTCGATGTTCCTGATGGCGTCCTGCAGCTTCTCCTGCGAGGTGACGAAGTGCTTGGCCGGGTAGATGTCGATGTCGTTGCGCTCGGAGAGCACCTCGCCGGTGAGCGGGTCGAGCTCGACTATGCGCTCGACCTCATCGCCCCAGAACTCGATGCGCACGCCGATCGTCTCGTAGGCGGGCAGTATCTCGAGCGTGTCCCCGCGTATGCGGAACCGTCCGCGGGCGAGGTCGAAGTCGTTGCGCTCGTACTGCATGTCGATGAGCTGCCTGGAGAGGCGGCCGGGGCTGCGTATCTCGCCCCGCTGCACGTGCGCCATGAAGCCCTGGTATTCCTCCGGGGAGCCGAGTCCGAAGATGCAGGAGACCGACGCGACAATCAGCACGTCCCTGCGGGTCAGCAGTGCGCGGGTGGCCGCGTGTCGGAGCTTGTCGAGCTCCTCGTTGATGTCGGCGTCCTTCTCTATGTAGAGATCGGTGCGCGGGAGGTAGGCTTCAGGCTGGTAGTAGTCGTAGTAGCTGACGAAGTACTCGACCGCGTTGTCCGGGAAGAACTCCTTGAACTCG
The DNA here is from genome assembly GCA_021295915.1 of Dehalococcoidia bacterium. Taxonomy (NCBI): domain Bacteria; kingdom Bacillati; phylum Chloroflexota; class Dehalococcoidia; species Dehalococcoidia bacterium. Next base: position 17,214 of record JAGWBK010000049.1, on the reverse strand, counting down.
GTGGCGAGCTGTGCGGCGAGCGTCTTGTTGTGTGCGATAACCAGCGTCGGACGCTGCACCCGCTCGATGACGTTCGCCATCGTGAAAGTCTTGCCGCTGCCCGTGACACCCATAAGCGACTGGTGGACCATGCCCTTGTCGAGGCCGTCGATGATCTGATCGACGGCCCGAGGCTGGTCGCCAGTCGGCTGGAAGTCAGAGACTATCTGGAACTGGGGCAAGCTGCGCTCCCGGAGCTCTTTTAATGTGTCTATATATTGTACCGAATATTGTACCTGCGATTTAGAATCAGTCCAGCGGTGTTGGGGCGATGTTGTCTGACCCCGTATCGAAGTACGGGGTGACGTTACTGTGATTTGTGTGATTAAGTGATTCTCGTGATAGGTGCGTTGAGGCTTGCAGCCCATTTCCAAGGATGTCGTGTGCATCCCGCAATTGAGCAGGACGGTCAAGTGGGGCTGGGAAATCAGGGACATCCCATAAACAGATAAATCATAGTTCAGACAGTTGAGCGAAGGCCGCCAAGTGGTACGCGGAGCTCTCATGGAGAGGGTGCCTGCTGGCAGGTGCTATACTTTTCTTGGAATGAACCAAGTGCTTGTCAGAGTGTGGCCTGTTGGGCTTGCCGCCTTGGTGGTGGTGCTGCCTTTTATGGGGCCGGCCATAGATCATCACTTTGCTGAGCGGCAGCCGTACCACGCGCACTTCTGGGCCGATGAGGGCCACGACCACGATTACGCGAGCCATCACCTTCACGGCGGCGATCAGACCGCTGAAGGGGGAATCGCGCTTTACAGCTTCGAGGTCGTCTCGGCGGGGCCGTCCATGGCGATGCTTGCCGACGCTGAGCTCGAGAGCCGGCTGACTCCTGACCCCGACACGGTGCTGACACTGCGAGCGCCCGAGTTCGCGGTGCTCAGGTCGGCGTCTGTATCCCCCCTCGAAAGACCACCTCGTGCCTAGGCTGCGGTCATTGTCTCTCTGACTAGAGGGTGTTTTCTGAGTCCTTTTTCCCTTGGCGGGAGAGGGGGCTTAGAGGAGTAGGCATTCATACCTTTCACCCTCACCTCAATCTTCTCCCTGAGGGAGAGGAGGCTCATGGGAGCTACTTCAGGGACTTTCTCTTTGGACTGACGCTGGATGGCGTCACGCGTTGGGTGTCTCGGTGAAATACGCGCTTACATTCGTAATCTTCCTCGCAGTCGTGGCCGTCGGACTGGCGGCAGCGGACTGGATCAGCGCGCACGGGAGTGGGTTTCAGCTCACCAAGCAGGCCCAAGCGGGACCGTACGACCTGCTGCTTGGGACGATACCCGACCCTCCGATAGTGGGCGAGGCGATCCTGATTCTCCAGGTGGCAGACCCCGACACGGGAGCCCGCGTGCCTAACATGGTCGTCAGTGCAGTCCCGATAAGCTCAGCGGGCCAGGGCGCTCCGCTGATGTTCGGGCCTGACTCGTACGACCCGACGCTGTACGAGGCGCGCGCGTTCCTGGAGAACGAGGGGCCGTGGGAGGTCACGATCACCGTATCCGGCGAGGACGGCAGCGGCTCCGCGCTGTTCACCTACGACGTGAAGCGCGCCAGCCCGATTGCCGGTCTGATCACGCTGGCTACACTGCTGGCGTTCGTGACCATCCTCGGACTTGCCATGAGGGCCTTCCTGAAACAGAGAGCCAGTGGTCGAAGTGGTAGACGACGGTAGAAGTGAATAGTGAGTGGAATTCACTATTCGCCATTCTTTGGAGGTTGGTCTTGACCAGATCACTGATAGCAATCTTGATAGTGGCGGCGCTGGCTGTGATGGCCGCGACCGCTGCGTTTGCGCATGACGATGAAGAGTTGGGAGGCAACAAGATCGTTGTTGGGTTCCTGAATGAACCCGCGTACGAGGGCGAGATGAACGCGGTGAGCATCCGCGTGACAAGAGGAGGTTCAGGAGGGCAGGAAGAGTCCGACAGTATGGCCGGCATGGACATGAGCGCCGACCCGTCGCACGACGGAGATGTCGTGGCGTCTGAAGTACCGATCGACGTTAGCCTCATGACGGACGTCGAGGACGACGGCGGGGTGAACCTTCACATCATGACCGACGGCTGGACGTGGTCGACCGGCGGCGCCGACTACGTTGCCGGTGAGGGACACGCGCACATCTACGTGGACGGAGAGCTGCTCAGGATGGTGTACGAGCCCGTCAACCACCTGACCGGACTCGCACCAGGAGAGCGGCACATCAAAGTGACGCTCAGCGCAAACAATCACGCCGACCTGACCTACAATGGCGAGCCTATCGAGGCGACGACGATGGTGGACGTTCCCGGAGAGGGCGGCATGGCGATGCAGATGGACCACGGCGACGCCTCGTCCGCCGGTGTCGAGGGACTGCAGAACACGCTCCTGGTGGAGGTGACGCACGTGCCGTCCAGCGTCTCGAAGACTATGAACCTGAGGCCTGTTTCCAACGATCCCGGTCACTACGTGGCCGATCTCATCCCGACCTCGCCCGGTCACTACCGGTTCCGCTTCTTTGGCACAATAGAGGGCGAGCAGGTCGACCTGGCCTTCAACTCCATGGCCGGAGGAGGCGACTTCGACGATGTGCAGCCGGCGACCGCGATACAGTTCCCCGAGGCGGTCGTGTCAGCACGCGAGCTGGAGTCCGCGATGTCGGGAGCATGCAGGCGACTGTCGGAGGCTTGGAGACAGAGTCTGACGAGACCCACGACGTGGACGAAGACCGCAACAGCGCCGCTGCCACGATGGCGATAATCGGCGTCGTACTGGGGGCGGGTGGCATTGCCTTAGGAGCCGTGTCCCTGGTACTGGTCATACGCAGCAGAAAGTCGTAGTTGGGAGATTTGATGTTAGCTCCACTCCAAGATTGCCAACCCCTACCGAGAGGGTGCGTTCTATGATCCTCACCCTCACCTCAATCCTCTCCCATCAAGGGAGAGGAGGCATAAAGTCCCATGTAGGACTGTGCCTGATTGCGGTCCTGGCTGTCGCCTTGGCGGTGGCCTGTGGATCGGAGCCCGCGCCTGAGCCTGCTCCGGCTCCGACTGCCACGGCTATTGCTCTCGTGGCTCCGACGGCAACTCCCGCTGCTCCTTCGGCTGAGAGCTCCCCTGATCGCTCGATGGCGCCCAACTTCAGCCTGCCTTCAGCGGGAGGCAACGACGTGTCGCTGTCGGGTCTGCTCGAGGACCACAGGTCCGTCGTCCTGGTGTTCTACCGGGGGTACTTCTGAGGGATATGTCGCAGCCAGCTCGGCGAGCTGGCAGAAGCCTACCCCGAGTTCGAGAAGCGCGACGCGGCGCTGGTGGCGATAAGCACGGACAACGTCCTCGACGCGATGAACATGGCCAGCTTCATCGGAGCGGACCCCGGGTCAGGGTATGGGACAGGTTTCCACATCCTCGCGGACGGCGACAACAGCGTGGCGCGTGAATATGGCGTCTTCGATCTGCACGGCGATGGCGTAGCGGCGCCGGCGACGTTCATCCTGGACAAGACCGGGGAGATCGTCGCCTACCACGTGGGCCGGGACATAACCGACCGCCCGACGACCTCGGGGATCCTCCTGCAGCTTGACCAGATGGCGCCGTGAGTCGAGCAGGTGGGCCTGGTAGGGGCAGGTTTCAAACCTGCCCCTACGTCTATGCGCCGGTCTGGGTCGTCCTGGCCTTGGTCGTTCTGCTCACGCAGGTTCCGGCGACCGTCGAGGCCCACGCCAACTACGTGGAGTCAGACCCGGCGGCCAACTCGGTAGTCGACGAGTCTCCGGAGCGGGTGACGATCCGGTTCACCGAGCCGCTGGAACCCGCGCTCAGCGAGATTGAGGTGTACGACTCCCAGGGCGGCCTCGTTGACGGGGGCGACAGCGCGGTAGACCCGTCCGACCCGCTCGTGATGTCGGTGTCGGTCGAAGAGCTCGCCGACGGTACGTACACGGTGGCATGGAAGAACGTGTCCACCGTCGACGGCCATCGCGTCAGGGGAGCGTTCGTGTTCTCGGTAGGGACGGGCTTCATACCTGCTCCTACGGACGTAGTTGCAGTGGAGGTCGACCAGCCGCTGTTCCAGTCCCCGGCTGACCCTGTCATCCGGTGGCTTGTGCTGCTGGGAGTGCTGACGATAGTGGGAGCCGTGACGTTCCACCTCCTGGTCTCCCGCCCGGTGATTGGCGGTCATGACGCCGTCATTCTCATCCCGAGCCTGACCGGTTCGCTGTCCCGGGTTGTGGTGATTGCGGCAGGAGTTCTGCTGGCCGCATCCGTGGTCCAGCTTATCGTGCAGGCGTCGGTGGTGTTCGAGTCCTCGCTGGTAGGGGCGCTTGGCGGCCCTGTGTGGGATCTGCTCATGGACACCGAGTGGGGACGGCTTTGGCTGTGGCGGGTCGCTCTTGGAGCGGCGTCCTCGGTCGCGGTGATCGCTGGTTGGCGCAGGGGAGACAACCCGGCGCTCCTGACACTGGGAGCCGTGCTGGGCGCAGCCTCGCTGCTGACGATCAGCCTGACCAGCCACGCGGCCGCGACGGTCAACGTCCGCACCCAGGCGATTCTCAACGACTTCATTCACCTCGTGGTAGTTGCCGTGTGGGTCGGGGGCCTGATCGCATTGATCGCTGGCGTCCGCGTCATCATGAAGACCTGCGACGGAGTTGAACGGCGAGAAATTCTATCTGCGCTGGTGCGCAGGTTCTCGCTGGTTGCCGGGATTAGCGTCGTCGTGATCATCCTGACTGGCCTCTACAGCGCGTGGGCGCAGGTGGTCACCGTGCCTGCCCTCCAGGTCCCGTACGGCAGGGTTCTGGGCATCAAGGTGGCTGTCGTCGTGGGCCTTCTGCTGGTCGCGGCCGCGAACCTGGTATGGGTGAGACCACGGCTCCGCGCCGGCGGCACCGCGAGTACCTGGCTGAAGCGGCTGGTTGCAGCCGAGGTAGTCCTGGCGGTGATTGTGCTGCTTGCGGTCGGCTTCCTGACCTCGCTGGAGCCGGCGCGACAGGTCGCCTCGCGCGAGGGCATCGGAGTCGAGAGCGAACTCGCCTTCCAGGAGGTGTCCGAGGGCGCCCGGATGGCGCTGGAGATTGATCCCGGCCTGGTCGGCCCGAACACCGTCCACATCTCCCTGACAGACCTGTCCGGGAGTCCGATCACCAACGCGACGGACGTTAGGGTGCGCCTGTCGTACCTCGACGCCGACTTTGGCGAGATTCCCTACTCCGCCACGGAAGTAGGCGCAGGCGAGTTCGCGCTCGAAGACCAGCTCATCAGTATCGCCGGAGCGTGGCAGGTCGAGCTTGTCGTCCAGCGTCCCGACGCCTTCGACGCCCGCGCCGCGTTCAGGTTCGAGGTGACCGGAGGAAGCGGAGGAAGCCTGGCGATAGCACCGGAGGCGGACACGGGCAGGGCGCTGCTGGGCATCGAGTTCGTGGTGCTGGGGTTCCTGTTCATGGGGATCAGCATCCCCATCGGAGGCTGGTACTCGCGGCAAGGTGCAGGTGCGATGGTAGTCGGCGCGGTCGCCGTGATCGCGGGCGGAGCGCTGCTGTTCGGCACGCTCGGCGCAGGCGAGGGGCTGCCTGAGCGAAACCCGATTGCTCCTACACAGGAGTCCGTCACGCTCGGCATGGGACTGTACGTGGAGAACTGCCAGCTATGTCACGGCGTAGGAGGCCTGGGCGACGGCCGCGGTGGCGTGGGTCTGAATCCTCCACCGGCAGACCTGACGGTCCACGTCCCGCTGCACCCCGACCGCGCATTGTTCGAGTTCATCCGGGACGGCGTCCCCGGTACTGCCATGGCGCCGCTGGGTGATAAGCTTTCCGAGGACGAAATATGGCACGTGATCAACTACATCCAGACACTGGAGTAGGGGCGTTCGATAAGCCCCCTCTCCCTTGACGGGCTGACAGGGGTAGGTATTCGCAAATCGTCATTCCGGCGGAGGCCGGAATCCAGGGGATAGTAGGAGTGTCCTTCGACAAGCTCAGGACGAACGAATTATCGGTCTGCCTACCCCTGTAAGCCCTTGACGGGAGAGGGCTGGGGAGAGGGTGACCAGCTTAAAACTGGACATATAGAATGGCGCTCAAACTCTTCACAGCCGCTACTGTCAGCACACTTGCGCTGACCGTGTCCCCCGTAGCAGCACACGCCTTCGGGCAGCGCTACGACCTGCCGATACCGCTCAACTACTTCCTGGTCGGTGCTGTGGCGACGGTCTTCCTGTCGTTCGTGCTGATCGGGCTGTTCGTTCAGCGTCATCCAGAGAGATTCAGCTACCCACGGCTTGACCTGCTTAAAGTCACCGTCGTCGGAGCAGTACTCTCGAACTCGATAGCCGGCACGATCATCCGGGCCGTCTCGGTGCTGATCTTCCTGCTGCTGCTGTTCGTGGGCTTCTTCGGCACCGACCGCGCGGTCGAGAACCTGTCACCGACCTTCATCTGGATCATCTGGTGGGTCGGCATGGGGTACGTCGTCGCGCTGGTCGGCAACGTGTGGGTGTTCATCAACCCGTGGAAGATCACCTTCGAGTGGTACCGAAAGCTCAGGGGCCACTCCGGCGAGCCTGAAGACCCTCCCTTCACCTATCCCGAGGGACTGAGTGTCTGGCCCGCGCTGCTGCTGTTCTTCCTGTTCGCGTGGGCCGAGAACGTCTACACCGGCGCGTTCAGGCCGTTCACGCTGTCTGTGCTGGTGCTGCTGTACTCCATCATCATGTGGGTCGGGATGGCGGCCTTCGGAAAGCACATCTGGCTCAGAAACGGCGAGGCGTTCACCGTGCTGTTCGGGTTCTTCTCGCGCTTCTCCCCGACGGAGCTGAGAGTGACGAACCGCGACGTGTGCGGCGACTGCGGCTCCGAGTGCCGGCATGAGCCGGAGTGCGTTGATTGCTACGACTGCTACGAGTACGCCGCGCCCTCGGACAGGCAGCTCAACCTGCGTCCATTCGCCGTGGGACTGGCGTTGCAGGAGCGAGTGTCCGTGGCGACCGCCGCGTTTGTCGTGCTCGCACTGGCCACGGTGAGCTTCGACGGCTTCCAGGACACCGAGACGTGGGTGAACATCCGCACCGACATGCTGACGTTCGCGAGCTCGGACGTGGTCGACACGGTCGCTCTCGTCCTCGCGCCCGCGCTGTTTGTCGTGGTGTACCTGGCGTTCGCGTGGGGGATCAAGACGCTGTCACGCGAGGAGTCCGGGGTGATCGAAGTCGCGAGCGCGTACGTGTTCTCACTCGTGCCGATAGCGCTCGCGTACAACCTCGCACACTTCATAACGCTGCTGCTGATCCAGGGACAGCTGATAATCCCGCTGGCATCTGACCCGTTCGGGTCCGGGTGGAACATACTCGGCACGGCGGACTACAGGCTCAACCTGGAGATCATCAGCGCCAGGACCGTGTGGTTCATCAGCCTGATCGCCATCGTGCTGGGCCACGTGATCTCAGTGTATCTAGCGCACGTGATCTCCCTGCGCCGCACGTCGAACTCGTCAGACGCGCTCCGGGGTCAGGTCCCCATGCTGGCGCTGATGATCATCTACACCGCCACCAGCCTCTGGATAATCGCCCAGCCAATAGTGGGGTAGGGCTGATTCGGGGAGCGCGGGTGTCTCGCCCGTCTTTGTCGAAGTCACCGGCTGAACTCATGCAGCAACGTCAGCCAAGCTCGCGGTTGTCGCCAGCTTGCCTAATTCCTTGCTCTTACCAGGTGGACTTCCTGCTGGACAGCCTCACTCTCGATAGCAGGTTCGACGTTCATGTAGTAGATCACGGCGTGTACCTCGACGTTGTCGAACACTTTGCCGAGTGTTTTGGCTGTCTGACTCACTTTAGCGATGTCCGCTCGGGAGATGCTGTATGACGCCTCAATAGCGGTGTAGACAGGGCTGGATGACCCCGTTCGGCGCCCGCTGACTATCATGTCGGTGGCTAGAATCCGATCATACTCTTCTTCAGTCAGGACTCCGTCTGCCAGCCCTTTGAGAATCACGTTGTTGAATTCGGCCGAGTTGTCGTCCATTTCAGCAACTCTTACCCTGCGACCGCTGTGCACCCTCAGCAGTGTCGCTATCAGGGAGGCCCCGCGATTGTAGAGCTTCGTCTCCAGACTGACGCCTTTCAACTCCCCTATGTCGGTAGTGTGGATCTGTTGACCCTGTTCGAGCCTCTTCTGTCCCTCTTTGAGGTCGCTTACGTCGCCGCGGATCTCAACGATGTCGCTCCGGATCTCAACAATATCGCCGCGGATTTCAGCAATGTCGCTGCGGATCTCAGTAGTATCGCTGCGAGTCTCAGACTCGAACGCACTGAACCTCACCGGAAGCGCTAGCAACTCCTCGGTCAGGATGGCCTTGCTGGCTGCCTCCCGGAACTCCTGATTCTCACGAAGCAGAGTCAGCAGTTCGTCGGATGTGTTGATCGTCGTCATGCATGACGCTCCATCTGTTACTCCTGATTATAGCCTCTTGCCCACCTTGTTAAGTCAAATATCTCAAAGTGGTCGAAAAGGGTCTGTGACTTGGCTCGCTGAGTCGGGCCATAGTACGTCTTTTCATCAGAGAGTAACCTGCGTCTAAGGGGAAGATGGACGAGAATCATGCCCACCCTGCGTTGACCGTCCGTTAATGTCGCGCTTATAATCCCCGTGCGGTCTTCGGGCTATGCAGCGTTTAGCGGACGCGGCTCGAAGCAACGTCACCCCGTACGACGATACGGGGGAAGGCAATGGCAGCGGATCGAGGGAGTGTTGTCCCATCAGTCCTGATAGCCTGCACCCTGGACCTGGTCCGGGAGAAGCGCTGCGAACAGAGCATCTTACGGCTGCGTCCCAGCCGCTCTTTGACGCAGACACCGCACGTGAAGCCTGCGGTGTGGTGGGAGTTTACCATCCCGGCCAGGATGTAGCCCGTGTTGCTTTCTTCGGCATATACGCGCTGCAGCACCGTGGACAGGAGAGCGCCGGCATAGCGTCGGCAGACGGCCACAGCGTCCACAACCGCACCTCGATGGGCCTCATCGGCCAGAGCTTTGCCGAAGACGACCTCGTCGATCTTCCCGGGCACATATCCATCGCCCACACGCGCTACTCCACGACCGGCTCCAATCGGATCGTCAACGCGCAGCCTGTCTTGGCTCGCGGGCCGGACCTGGAACTTGCGCTGGGTCACAACGGCAACGTCATCAACGCCATGGAGCTGCGCGAGGACCTGGAGGAGCAGGGGTTCCGCTTCGACGGCACCAGCGACACCGAGATCATCGCCAACCTGCTCGCCAACGCGCCCGCCCAGGACTGGGAGGGCCGCATCTCGTACTTGATGCGAAGGCTGAAAGGCGCATACTCGCTGACCGTGCTGACAAAGAACGAACTGATCGGCATCCGCGATCCCCTGGGAGTCAGGCCGCTGTGCCTCGGACGACTCGGCCAGGGCTGGGTGCTCGCGTCTGAGTCATGTGCTCTCGACCACGTCGGCGCCGACTACATCCGGGACATCGAGCCGGGTGAGGCCGTGTTGATCGACGAGTCGGGTCTAAGGACGGTCAAGAGCCCCGGCTCTGACGGCGGACGCGCAAGCTGCATCTTCGAGAACATCTACTTCTCCAGGCCGGACAGCGTCCTCGACGGCAGACTGGTCTACAGCGACCGGATGCGGATGGGCGCGGAGCTGGCCAGAGAGTACCCGGTCGACGCCGACATGGTTATCGGCGTACCCGACTCGGCCACCGCCGCCGCGGTGGGCTACGCGCAGGAGTCTGGCATTCCCTACGGCGAGGGCCTGGTCAAGAACCGCTACGTCGGACGGACCTTCATCGAGCCGACCCAGTACTTCCGCGACCTTGGAGTAAGGCGCAAGCTCAATCCTCTGCCTGAGATCATTCGCGGCAAGCGCCTGGTCGTCGTGGACGACAGCATCGTTCGCGGCACCACGACTCCGCACGTGGTCAAGCTGCTGCGAAGGGGAGGCGCGACGGAGATACACCTGCGGATAACCGCGCCGCCGATCGTGTCCACCTGCCACTTCGGCGTAGACATGGCCACCAAGAAGGAGCTGATCGCCGCCAATATGTCGGTCGAGGAGATCCAACTGCTGGTGGGCGCCGACTCCCTGGGATACCTGAGCGTCGAGGGGCTGTCGCGGGCCGTCGAAGATGAGGGAAGCAGCTACTGCATGGGTTGCTTCACGAGCCAGTATCCGATCCCCGTCCAACTGGAGATGGACAAGCTGGTGATGGAGGCCCAGGAGGTCGTCCCCGCCAGGTCGCGCCAGGGCGGGGCGGACTGACCCGCCTGTACCCGTGAGCAAGCTCGCGCTTGGTGTGCTGGCCTCACACGGAGGCACCAACCTTCAGGCAATCATCGACTCGTGCCTCAGCGGCGCTATCGATGCCGAGGTGCGCGTGGTGATCTCGAACAACTCCCGGTCGCTGGCCCTCGAACGGGCGCGAAGGGCGGACATACCCACGGCTCACCTCAGCGGCAGCACTCATCCGGACCCCGACAGCCTGGACGAGGCGATTGCCGACACCCTTCAACGACACGGTGTAGAAGTGGTAGCCCTCGCCGGGTACATGAAGATGCTCGGCCCGCGCACTCTTGGCACGTACCGCAACCGCATACTTAACGTGCATCCCGCGCTGCTTCCGAAGTTCGGAGGGCAGGGGATGTACGGGGAGCGCGTGCATCAGGCTGTTCTGGCGTCGGGCGACAGTGTGTCAGGAGTCACCGTGCATCTCGTGGACGAGGAGTACGATCGTGGCCCAGTCGTCGCGCAGACGGAGGTCCCGGTGCTTCCCGGCGACACGCCTGACACTCTGGCTGCTCGTGTACTGGAGCAGGAGCACATTCTCTATCCTGAGACGATCCAGCGAATCTCCACCGGAGAGATAGACCTCAACGCGCTGGCAAAAACCAAAGTGTAGGGGAGGGTTTCAAACCCTCCCCTACCAGCTTTAAGCTGGACATATATAAGTAGTGAGGCTGGGTACTTCTCCATGACTGAACAGACCAGCTTTAAGCTGGACATATAAAGGACGCGATCCCTCACATGGCAGAGCAGACTTATAGAAAGGCCGGAGTAGATCTTGAGGCGTCGCAGGATGTGAAGTGCCGCATCGGCTCCGTGGTGAGACGCACTCATGGGCCGGAGGTGCTGGCGGGAGTCGGAGCGTTCGGAGCGATGTACGCGTTCTCCGGCTATACAGACCCCGTACTAGTCACGAGCACGGACCCGGTCGGCACCAAGCTGAAGCTGGCGGTGATGACCGGTCGGTTCGAGGGAATCGGTGAAGACCTGGTCAACGCGTGCATCAACGACGTGATCGTCTGTGGCGCGAAGCCGGTCCTGTTCCTGGACTACATCAACATGAGCAAGCTCCGGCCTGACGTGGTGCTGACGCTGGTCGAGGGTATGGCGAGGGCGTGCGAGGAGGTCGGCTGCGCGCTGATAGGCGGCGAGACCGCGGAGATGCCTGGCGTCTTCGCCGGGGACAACTTCGACGTGTCCGGATTCGTGCTCGGAGTGGTCGAGCGCTCCGACATGATCGACACGTCGCAGATCAGTGTCAGGGACGTGCTGATAGGCGTGCCGTCCAACGGTCTGCACACGAACGGATACTCGCTCGTCAGGCACGTGTATGGACTGGACTCCGACCCGGCGCCGCTATCCGAGTACCGGGATGAGCTGGGAGAAACGCTCAGAGATGCGCTGCTCAGGCCGCATCCACCGTACTTCAGCCAGCTCGAGCCCGTGTTCGGGATGGTCAACGGCATCGCACACATCACTGGCGGAGGGCTGATCGAGAACGTCCCGAGAATGCTACCCGATGGCGTGTCGGCGAGCTTCGACACGTCCTCGTGGCCGGTCCCTCCCATATTCCTCCAGATACAGGAAGACGGCGGCATCTCCCGCGACGAGATGTACCGCGTGTTCAACATGGGTCTGGGCATGGTGTTGGCCTGCGACCGCAGCCGGGTAGCCGACGTTCTGGACCAGGTCCCCGACGCGCTGGAGGTGGGTGAGATCACTCCCGACACCGGCGAAGGGCGTGTTATTCTTTAGCATCACGTGTTCGCTTCGCAGGACGATTCATCGAAAGGCGGATGACAATGCAAACTAGGGAGAAGCCTCCTATCGTCGTCGCTCCAGAAGTCGAGCCGCTAATGAAGGGGCATTTGCTAGAGCTTCGCGATGTCCTTGTGGACCAATCCAAAAGGTCGGCAATAAGATTTGGTCTCACCTTAGATCAGATCTTGATACGAAAGTTCTACGATCCGTGCGAGGAAGGCGATGACAGATTGATCTTTGAACTGTGCGTCTCTGGCGACGAATCGAAGATCGACGAGTTTTGGGACTCTGTTGTCAACAACACAGATGAACACGGAACTAAGATGTCAAAGAAGGCCCGAGTGGCGTTCGATGAAGTTGTATCGGTGTTTGTCCATTGGTGACGACAGAGTCGTTTAACCCCGAGGAGTTCCGTCGCATCGCCACTTCGCTCGTTCTGGGCGATTCATCTGAAGCGAGCTTTAGAACCGCAATCAACAGACTCTACTATGCTGTGTTTCTGGCGACTCGGGAGGCACTTGGCATATCCGGCAGCAGGACGATTCACGGAAGGGTATATGGTGAGTTGCGCAGGTACGATAGGCTTGCGGGAGAACGTTTGCAACGCTTGTTTGAGCTACGTCTCTTGGCGGACTATGTCTTGGATGTGGCTGACCCCCTGAGAAACGACTGGCAGCGCAATTACCAGATGGCCCGCAGACTTGCGAACTTCGTACTCGAAAGGCTCCGATGAAAGCTCTACTAAGCGTTTATAACAAGACCGGACTGACTGACCTCGCGCGGGCGCTCAGTGACTCCGGCTGCGACCTCGTCAGCACCGGGGGCACCGCGGCGACGATCGCCGATGCCGGTCTGCCCGTGATGCAGGTCGCCGACCTTACCGGCTCGCCGGAGATACTCGACGGCAGGGTCAAGACACTCCACCCGACGGTCCACGGCGGCATCCTTGCCCGCCGTGATCTGGCGTCGCATAAGGCCGAGCTAGACTCGCACGGCATCGGGACGATCGACGCGGTCGTCGGCAACCTGTACCCGTTTGTCGAGACCGTTAGCGCTGACAACGTCACGCTGCAGGACGCGCTGGAAAACATCGACATCGGCGGCCCCACGATGATCCGAGCAGCCGCCAAGAACTTCCCGTCGGTGCTAGTACTGGTCGACCCTGCCGACTATGGGTGGGTGTCCGAGCGCATCGCCGGACACGGCCTGTCAGAGGGCGCGTTCAGCATGGATGAGCGTCGCGAACTCGCGCGCAAGGCGTTCCAGCATATGGCTCTGTATGACACAGCCGTCGCCAGGTACCTGACCGGCGAGATCGAGGGCACATCCTGGCCTGAGTTGACGTTCGGGTACGATCGCGTCGCCGACTTGCGCTACGGGGAGAACCCGCACCAGAATGCGACTCTCTACGCCGCTTCTCTATCGTCCGGTGGAATTGTGAGGGCGGAGAAGCTCCACGGCATCGACATGTCCTACACGAATTACCTGGACGCCGACGCCGCGTGGCGAGTGGTGTCAGACTTCGCTGAGCCTGCGGTCGCCGTTATCAAGCACACGAACCCCTGCGGACTTGCCGTCCACTCCGACCAGCCGACCGCGTACCAGCGCGCGTTCGAGGGCGACTCGGTCTCGGCGTACGGCGGCATCGTGGGCTTCAACCGGCCCGTCACCAGGGAGACAGCCGACGCGATGCGAGGCGTGCTGTACGACCAGATCGTCGCGCCCGACTACGAAGAGGACGCGCTCAAGGTGCTCAGGCGTCGTCGCCGGACCCGGATACTCCGAATCGACCCTGAGAAGGGCCACGCCACGCACCTTGACGTGAGACTGGTCACCGGCGGGGCTCTGGTACAGGCGGCAGACGACTTAGACGAGGACCCCTCCGCATGGCAGGTCGTCACCGAGCTGAGTCCGACCGACGATCAGCTTCGTGATCTCGCCTTCGCGTGGAGGGCGGCGAAGCACATCAAGTCCAACACCATCGTGCTCGCGAAAGACGCCACGCTGGTGGGCATGGGCGCCGGTCAGCCGAACCGCGTAACGAGTGTCCACCTCGCGCTGCGTATCGCGGGCGACAAGGCCAAGGGGTCCGTTCTGGCCTCGGACGCCTTCTTCCCGTTCCCGGACAACATCGAGATGGCCGCTGAAGGCGGCGTGACCGCGATAGCTCAACCCGGCGGATCCATCCGCGACGACGAGTGCATCGAGGCCGCGAACCGGCTGGGAATCGCGATGGTCACGACTGGCACGCGCCACTTCAGGCACTAGCAGGGCTCGCCCTGCACCCGTAAAAGAGGCAGGTAGCAGTCTCCCGTACACTACTCACTGACCAGTAATTACAATGACAAGAACTACCCTTGATGTCGTAATCCCCGGGCTGAACGAAGAGAGGATCCTGGCGGACACCGTCGCTACCCTCTCTGAGTTCATGACCTCGAACATGGCCGACTACGACTGGCGTGTCGTCATCGCCGACAACGGCTCCACCGACGCCACGCAGGAGACCGGACTCAGGCTCGCCGAGCATTCGGACAGGGTGCAGTACCTGCGCCTGGAACAGCGTGGAAGGGGCCGCGCGCTCAAGCACGCCTGGACTCAGAGCAACGCCGACGTGATGGCCTACATGGACATGGACCTCGCGACCGATCTCGCCTCGCTTCCGACGATGGCGGCTGCCATCGCCCACGACGGCTACGACGTCGCGTTCGGCTCCCGGCTCAGGCGCGGCGCGGAGGTCATCGGACGCTCCCCCAAGCGCGAGTTCATCTCTCGCTGCTACAGCCTCATCTTCAGGAGCATGTTCCTGACCAGGTTCGTCGACGCGCAGTGCGGATTCAAGGCGGTGAGCCGTGCCACTCGTCCAGGACACCGGGTGGTTCTTCGATACCGAGCTCCTCATCCTGTGCGAGAAGAACGGCTACCGCGTGCGTGAGATACCGGTGCGCTGGGTGGACGACCCCGACAGCAGGGTGAAGATCGTCAGCACCGCCATAGAGGACATGAAGGGTCTGCTGAGACTGCGATTCGGCGGACTGCGGGAGTCGCGGGAAGTCCTGAGTCGTCACTCTCGCCAGGGCGCGCCTGCGGCCGGCGGAGACCGGGACCGGCAGAACGACTAGTCCCAATGCGCGCGTTCGTCTGGCTTCTCGGATTCGTCGCCCTGCTGTGGGTCATAGCCGTTGCCCAGTGGGCAGGGCTCGACCTCCGGCAGTTCGGAGTGACCCCCCGCGACACATCCAGCCTGCTGGGAATACTCCTCCACATATTCGTACACGATGGCTTCTGGCACCTGCTCTCCAACACCGGCCCCCTGCTTGCGCTGGGAGGCATCGTGGGAGTGCGAGGCTCGGGGACGCTGCTGGCAGTCTCGGTGTTCATCGCAGTGTTCGCGGGCGCGGGTGTCTGGCTGGTGGGCCGAGACGGAGTCCACATCGGTGCCAGTGGCCTCATATTCGGATACTTCGGCTACCTGGTGGCGCGCGGATTCGTCGAGCGGAGCCTCATGTCGCTCCTGATTACCGTGGCGGTGACTGTCTTCTACGGAAGCCTGATCTTCGGGCTGCTACCGGTCGACGGGTTCATCTCGTGGGAGGGCCACCTGTTCGGCCTGATCGGAGGCGTACTCCTGGCCTGGGTCAGCGGCCGAGACAGGAGCTGAGCTAGGGCATCTGACTTACTGATATCGACTCGTGGATCAGTTAACGGGTAGGGAGCAATCGCCCTCGCTTGGTCTCAGTCTGTTGTCGAACTCGCGGTTGCTGTTATCATGGAACTGACGCTGCACCTAGGAGAGTATTCTCGAGGACACTCACGCGTTGGCCAAACATACCTTTGCATCTCTTCAACGGCGGCTTGACTCCGCCGGATTCAAGAGGGATTTCGTTCGGCAAGCCATTCTACCCGATTGGTGGGATGAGGCAGTTGAGCAAGATCGCAGCCTTTTGCCCGACATTGAAATCAGGGTGGCAAGGTTTCTTGGTTTATCCCTGTCAGTTGTGCGGGACGCAGACGCACCGTTAAGATCGCCCCGCTATTCAGGGGCAATGCTGCGTCGTGTACGGGATATTGACGGAGACAGGTTGTCATCAGCTATACACGCCGCGATCAAGATTGCCGGCGCGGTGACGCGATGTATGGATGGAACCCATCCGGCGTCAGTTGAGGTCCCGCCTGATGCTCGGTCGTGGCGCGCAACCATTGACAGCGTCTCTGCCAATATCACGCTAGACGACATTCTTGGTGATCTTTGGCGGCGGGGTATTCCTGTAGTACCCCTTGAAGTACTTCCATCTCCGAACTTTCAAGGTCTTGCCTGTATAGTCGAGGGTCGGCCGGCGATCCTACTTGGACACAAACATGATCAGCCCGGCCGTGCCGCTTTCATAATTTCCCATGAAGTTGGGCACATCTCATCAGGTGACTGTAACTCAGAGCATCCGGTCGTAGTGGATGAAGAGGGTCTGATAGGTGACGACTCCGATATGGAGCAATTGGCAGATGAGTATGCGACTCACGTTCTAGTGGGAACAGAGACTATTCCAATTGTTAGTGCCACAGACTACCGAGAATTGGCCCAGAAGGCCGCCGATTTGGAAATTGAATGTGGAGCAGACGCAGGTGCAATTATCTACGCTTGGGCTGCTCGTACTCGTGACTACTCTCAGGCTTCAATGGCAGTGAGGGCACTTTATAGGGACTCGGGAGCGCGGCGACTACTCCGTGATCACTTCGACAATAACGTTGACCTTGAAGATGCGTCCGAAACGGATCGCACTTTAATGCGTTGTGTTTACGGAGGACAAGAGCGCGATGCAGCTTCTTATTGATACTGACGCGTTCTGTAAGCTGGCGATTGGCGGAGTAATCAACGATTCAGTAAGACTACTGGATGCAGATTTAGCTACGTGTGGGAGACTACCTGCCCTGCCGTATATGCTCCAACGGGGTCGACTGAGGGCAAGATACGGACCAGAATTATGTGATGCCCTAATTCCTCTCGTAGACACCATGCCCATCGTTGAAGTATCCAGTAGCTTGTACCTTGACCAGCTCGCGGCTATACCTGATACCGTTTCAGTCTGAGTATGCCGCATGACGGGAAGGTAGACCCTGGACCGCTTCCTCTATCCAGTCCCATCCGGGC